>NZ_JAHGVE010000016.1 GCF_018835585.1 Pelorhabdus rhamnosifermentans | reverse complement strand
CTATCTTGGCCGTAAAACAGGTAAAGGTTTTTACGACTACAATAAATAAGCTTTGATGATTTTTCAAATGAAGGAGTGAAAAAAATGGAATACAGCACACTATTATATGGTGTTGAAGATGGGATCGGTACGATTACAATTAATCGCCCGAAGGCTTTAAATGCACTCAATGGTGCAGTTATGGCTGATTTCACTGATTTATTACCGAAAATCGCTGCTGACGAGGCAGTGAAAGTCGTGATTATTACAGGCAGCGGGAATAAGTCGTTTGTTGCTGGTGCGGATATTACGGAAATGCAGAAAATGTCTGCTATTGAAGGTCGCAAGTGGGGAAAACTTGGCCATGAAGTCTTTGATAAAATCGAAAAATTGCCACAACCAGTTATTGCGGCTGTTAATGGTTTTGCTTTAGGTGGTGGCTGTGAATTAGCCATGGCCTGCGATATTCGCATTGCAGCGGATTCGGCTCTCTTTGGGCAGCCTGAAGTAGGTCTTGGTATTACACCTGGTTTTGCTGGAACACAGCGTTTGCCGCGTTTAGTTGGTAAGGGCATTGCCAAAGAACTTATTTATACGGCAAGTAATATTGATGCACAAGAAGCCTATCGCATTGGACTCGCTAATAAGGTCGTTCCTGCGGCTGAATTAATGGAAGCAGCGCAGAAATTAGCGAAGAAAATAATGTCTAAGAGTTCTACGGCTGTTCAGCTTTGCAAGGCTGCGATCAATGAAGGATTAGATGTTGATCTTGCTTCAGGTTCAGCTTATGAATCAGAAGTTTTTGGCTTGTGTTTTGCTACAGAAGACCAAAAAGAAGGTATGACAGCTTTCGTTGAGAAACGCAAACCTGTTTTTACAGGAAAATAAATGAACGATATGGGCAGTTTTCCAGGGACTTGTCAACAGACAAGTTCCTTTTGTTATTATATTAATAATGAAGGATAATAGCAGAAAAATGTCTAAATACTATTAACGGATAATCTTTATGGCAAAGTTTTTGGAATGATGACCAGAATGAGCATTTCAGTAAAAAATTTGGCAGGATTACTTGAAGTCACAGAGAAATAAGTGTTTGATAGGGTAGTACTATTGCTAGGTAGTAAAAATTAAAACAGTAAATCCGGCCGAGGAGGCTACTATGTGGACAGTAGTGTATATTGCAGTAAATCGACTGCAAGCAGAGACATTAAAAAATTTACTAACAACTGAAGGAATTCTTGCTGAAACGCGACCGTTGGGGTCAGCGGCGGCAAGTGATGGTGCTCATGAAATTTTGGTTTTAGAGTCGGAAGTATCCGAGGCTCATGAAATTTTATGTCAATTTGCCATTAAATGATGAATCTTTGCATTAATTTAAGGAGAGTGGATTATGTTAAAGAAAACGAAAATTATTTGCACAGTGGGTCCGAGTACGGATGCGGCTGGCATTTTGCCAACCATGCTAAACAGCGGGATGAATGTGGCCCGATTTAATTTTTCACATGGAAATCATGCGGACCATGCCCAGCGAATTGCTGCAGTGCGTGCAGCAGCAGCTGAAGCGAAACGTCCTGTTGCTTTGATGCTGGATACAAAAGGTCCTGAAATGCGGCTGGGGACATTTAAAGAGGGTAAAGTATTTCTTGAAGCCGGACAAAAGTTTATCATCACAGGTAAAACTGTTGAAGGAACGAAAGACATTGCTTCAGTGAACCATAAACTCTTGCCACAAGAAGTGACAACAGGCAATGTTATTTTATTGTCTGATGGACTCGTTAGCCTTGTTGTTGACCGCGTTGATGGTGATGATATTATTACTACCGTGCAAAACAGTGGTGAAATGAGTGATAGAAAACGTGTGGCTGCTCCTGGTATTAGTGTGAATTTGCCATTCCTATCTGAACAGGATACTGACGATATTAAGTTTGGTATTGAGCAAGGCATGGATTGTATTGCCGCTTCGTTTGTACAGCGGGCTGCCGATGTATTGGCAATTCGTCGTATCCTTGAAGAGGCAGGATATGATATGATGATTATTCCTAAGATTGAAAATGCTGCCGGTGTCAATAATATTGACGAAATTTTAAAGGTATCTGATGGCATTATGGTGGCAAGAGGCGACTTGGGTGTGGAAATTCCTGCCGAAGAAGTGCCTATCATTCAGAAAATGTTGATCCAAAAATGTAATAAGGCAGGGAAACCTGTTATTACTGCTACGCAAATGCTCGAATCCATGATGAATAATCCGCGGCCAACACGGGCTGAAGCAAGTGATATTGCCAATGCCATTTATGATGGAACAGACTGTATTATGCTCAGTGGTGAGTCTGCCTCAGGTAAATATCCTGTTGAAGCTGTTCAAATGATGGCGAAAATTGCTATTCGTACGGAAAGTTCCTTAGAGTATAAAACCATGCTTAGTGGACGTGAATTGGCTCAAGCTCAGACAACGACGGATGCTATTAGTCATGCAACGGTTCAAGTGGCTTATGGTCTCCAAGCCGCCGCGATTATTACGGCAACAGAAACTGGCTATACAGCGAGAATGGTTTCCAAATATCGTCCGCAGGCTGTTGTTGTTGCTGTAACGCCAAATGAAAGAACGTTGCGTCGTCTTCTTCTATATTGGGGCGTATGTCCACTTTTGGGGCCAAGCTCTAAAGACACAGATCAAATGGTGAATAATGCTGTTTCACGTGCCGTATCAAATCAGCTTGTAAAAGATGGCGACTTAGTTGTTATTACTGCAGGTGTACCTGTTGGAACAGCTGGGACGACGAATATGATTCGTGTGCATGTTGTAGGCAATATTCTAATGCATGGGACAGGCATTGGTCAAAAAAATGTAACAGGTAAAATTTGTATTGCTACTTCTTCTAAGGATCTTGAAGATAAATTTCAGCCAGGAGATATTCTGGTTGTTGCTGGTATTGATGAGCAATCAGCTGTTTATGCAACAAAAGCTGGTGCGATTATTGCTGAAGAAGGCGGCTTTACATCTCAGGCAGCTATTGTGGGTATTAGTTATGGTATGCCTGTCATCGTTGGTGTGGATGGTGCGACGGAACGTCTAGCAGATGGCTCTGTTGTGACAGTGGATGCGTCACGTGGTCTTGTTTATCAAGGGGAAATAAACGCGCGCTAAAAAGGTGGCGAGTGCAGATGAAGAGGTTACGTCAACAGCTCTTACGCGGACGATTATTATTATTAAAATATGATAGACCACGTTTTGCCTGTTCTCCAGAGCGGGGTGTCGAGCGCGGTAAGTGGCTGAGACGCGCCTTTTTTCTTTTGCAGTGCTTTTTACAACTTGAAGATTTAGCAAGGGCTATGGTTGTGATTGATCAATTGAAATTGGCTTATGCCGATGGCTTTATTAGGTCTCATGAATCCATGCGGCTTACTGCTCTTCTCATTAGTTTTCTAAAAGAAAAGCGTGTCAATATGGCCGCTTTTTTATTTGATGCCTTTACTCCTTTGGTGCGCCATCAGCAAGTGGAAGGAATTGTTGATATTTTTGGCGAGCTTACCTTTATTAGCTTAGTTGCCGTAAAAAACAAGCATTTCTTTTTATGTGCTAAGGTGACTACTTTCATTTTAGACTTTTTTGAAAAAAGCTCTCTCTGTTTTGAGGAATCCGGCAATCAGCAGCTAGTTACAACAGGGTTTAATGCTTTGAAGCGAATCGGAAGTTTAATCGTACGGCGTGATTCGGCCTTGTTTCACGAAATACTAACGCGGACAGTGACGCTGTTAAAAAAACATCCGGGACTGATGGAGCAGGATGAAATCCATGCGTTGTTTAGTGAGTGTATTTATAAAGCGGCACGCAATGAGCAGCCGAATGAAATGATTTTCGTGTTCAATGAATTGGAAGGGCTGAGGCATTATCATAAGAATTTTGATGTCTTGTTAAGGAAAATTATTGGTGAAACTGAAAATGTTGCGGGAAATTTTAGTTGTTATTTGCAAAGTCCGATTTGTGCACTCCTTGTTCAGAAAATACTTACTCTCGCTTATTTATCACATTCATCCGAGTGCATGCGAAAGGCGATTCAGTGCGCAAGTAAGGTGGGATATTTAGCTGTATATCAGCATGGTTTTCAGGAGGCTTTTTCGCTACTGTTGCCGTTATTTGATAGTGGGAGAAAACTGTTTAATGATGAACGTAAATTTGGTTATTCTGAGTCCAATAATGGATTTCGCCTAAAAAGCCTGCTGGCTATTTTAAAAGAAAGTCTAGCAATTGCTGAGTATGCAGTGAGGCAGGATATGACTCTTACTGTGAGTGACTTTATTTTATGGATGCTTGAAACATGGCAGAAACAAGCGACAATTGAGCATAGCAAAAAATCAATCAAGCGATTTAGTCAACTGTTTTATCTCTATTGGTGCCAAATTCGGCGTCGCCAAGCCAAGCAGAGTGCGGATTTACTGAGTGAAGTCATGTTGCCGCCCCTTGTAACACCTGAGCAAGTTCAAGGATTATTTAAATAGAAATCTCCCAACTGATTGGTTGGGAGATTTCTATTTGTTCGTTGTTTACTTATGACTGCCTGTAAGAAGTTGGCCCAATATGGGATAAGGACGACTGAGTGCTTTAATTGCGCGCCCAAAAACCAGACTGATAGCAACAACGAGAAGATAACAGCAGAGAGTAACAGGTCCTGTAAATAATAGGTTTAATTGTCCGAGCAGCAGGCTGAGATAATATAAAAAGAATGGGTGAACAAGGTAGACTGGATAAGAATACTTACTGAGTTCGCTGAGTAATTTTCCCAGCGATTTCGGCAAGGAATAAGATTCAAACCACATGATAAAGAACAGACTGCTTGCCAGGGTGTAAAGAATGCCAATGGGGCTTAACTGATGGGCCGTATTTACGGCTTCTTCCGGCGTATAGTGTATGGTAAAGAGTAAAAAATAATAAAAGCCAAGCATAGCACTGAGGGAGCTAATGAAACTGATTGTAATGACTGAAATATGGCGGCTGGTCCATTTCCTTACTGCTTCATAATTTTGGGCACAATAGCCGCCAAATAAAAAGATAAAGACATAGTGAAGGACCCAGTAATTTAACCGATATTGTAAGAATAGCTCGAACAGCGAGGAGGGCGGATTTGTCACGTTAATTTTATAACTTGAATAATAATCAAAAATAATCTGTGCGAATAGTAAAATTGTAAGCCACAAGAGCGATTGCGCTAAAATTTTTTTGAGCAAATAGCGCCACAGCGGCATAAGGAGATAAAACCAGAGAAGTATGACAAGCCAATAAATGTGATAGGAAGCCAGACCAAAAAACAAAGTTTGAATAAGTATTGAAGGGTGCCAGACAAGAAAGTTTCCCATGAGTAAGGTCGTATGAATCATATAAAACATGGACCAGACGAGATAAGGAATAAATACACTGCGCAAGCGATGTTTAAAATAATTCTTATAGTCTAAAGGGCGGCTTAAGTCTTGGGACCAAAATAACCCAAATGCCGATACAAAGAAAAAAATCGGGACACTAAATCGCGTAACGATTTCAAGTAAAGCAACGAGATGAATATTTGCAAGTGGATTAGAAAGGGCTGAAGATCCTGTATGAATACCTACAACTCCAAGCATGGCAATGCCGCGTATGTATTCGATAGCTACGATGCGTTTTTTGTACATAAGGACTCCTTTGATAGGAAAAAGATTTAGTGGTTTTATTATGCAATGGAATTTTTTGCACTAACTTTATAATAATTCGTGTTGCAACGATCTTTTCCTTCTATAATCTGTTTAACAAAAAGAGTCAAGAGGATAACAACGATCCTTTTGACTCTTTTTGGATGACCTATAGTGGAAATGTTTTTTACATATCCATTATTGTAAAGGAATGCCTAAAAAATCACCTGTTTGGATGGGCGTATTTTCAACAAGGTCTTGCGGCAAAATATTAAAGTGCGTGAAAAAACGTTTGGCTCCAATATAAGCGCCTTTTGCGGCAAAGCGAATGGGAAAAGCATTTGTTTTGTCTTCTTCAAGAGGCAGGATGCCAACGGCTTGGTGTGCAGAGTCATAGCCAAGCATGCAAAAATGATTATTTGATAGTAATTCACTGGCTTTTTTGTTGAACACAATGCGTCCATTGGGTCTTACTTCGACGAGCGGCTCGTCATTTTTTGTGTTCCGCACTTTTTTTGGTTCAAATAATTGAAAATCAAAATCCATAATAAAACCACTCCTTTTTGTACTTTTATTTCTCTGATAATAAAAGTATGCACAAAGAGACAAAATAATAAACATATTTTTCAAATTTTTAAGTGTTTGACGAAAACATTTAAATCAGTTAGGATTAAAAGAGTGAGGTGACAAATATGCCCGTATTGACAAATATGCAACAAATTCCGGAAAGAGTCTGGGTTGATTTTCTTCGGGCGAATTTAATACCCGCCGAAGAGATTCCGCTTATTGTGCCACTGGAGCGATCCTTTTTTATGCTTTCTATTCCTGATGTGGGTTTTTTAGTGACAGCTACGCGACTTGTTATTTTTCGAAAAAAATTTATGCATGGATTAATCAAACATGATGAAGGATTGCTATTACACTTGAAGCATTTTTCCTATTCTTCTTATGAAAAAGGCCACGAATTTTTCTTTGGTTTTGTCGATGGCAGGGAATATTGGGTAAAAATCGCAGTGAATGCGAAAGAAGCACAACTCATTGCTATGAAATTATTCCAACTGGTTCCAACGCTGGCATGTGAAAATTCTCTGTCTTAAATGCAAAAGGGGGTTGTCTAATGAATCAAGTATGGGTGATCATTTTTGCAATTATGATTGTCAGTACCATTGTAAAGAATGTTTTTTTCAGTATGTTTGCTTGGGTTATGATTGATGTGCTTGTTCTTGCTGTCTGTTATCTTGTATTGCGGCGCTATCCTTATATTGATTTATCAAAAAGTATGATTTTCTTGACCGGATTGACTGCCATTAATATCTTAACTGATCTCAATATTATTGGCGGTATTTTGGGCGGTCTATTACTTTTGGCGTTACTTATTTGGACGTTATTTAGTGAGCGGATTTGGCCAGGGCGACGTCCGCGTTTGCGCCATAAATGGCATAAATGAATCTTCGACAGCTTTTGTATGCCGCATTGCTTTTAGCGTTAGCGCTTGTTTTTCAGTCACTACGTTTTTTTATCCCTATTCCACCCGTTTTTACAACCTTTTTAATTGGTAGTCTTGTTAACACCTGTATTTTACTTGCTGTTGATCGCGCAGGATTACTTGGGGCTGTGTTGATTGCCATTATTACGCCAGTCATGGCCTATGTACAACAGCTTTTATTGCTGCCCCTGTTTATCTTTCCTGTGGCTGTTGGCAACAGCTTGTTTGCTTTATTCTATTGGATGCTGCGGCGGCAGTTGCTGGTCGTTCGTCTTAGCATCGCCGCAGGTGGAAAATGTATTGCTCTCTATGGGTGTTTTGCTTGGTTGCTTTCACTTATTACACTACCCGAGCAGGCAGTGAAAACTATCTTGTTTGTCATGAGTTGGCCACAATTTATTACAGGAATGTTAGGCGGCTGGCTGGCTATTGTTGTTCATAAGCGTCTGCCAAAATTGAGATGAACTGAAAAAGCAAGCAGCGAAGGGGATGAATCCCTTTCGCTGCTTGTATGAAAATTTCTACCCGGATTATTGCATTTCACACACAAGTGATATGGAACCATTGGCAATAATCATGCCTGATGATAAAGAAGTACTGCTTGAATTTCCAACTGCTTTGGAATCCATCAGCATGTAACGCGGAGCTTCTGGAGATTGGAAGTCGAGTGAATGTTCTTCAATAGAAGTGACTTTCGTAACGTGTTTGCCAAGGGCTGTTGCAATAGCATCGGCTTTTGTTAAAGCGTCTTGTACGGCATCAGAGAGCAGGGATCTTTTGAGATTACTATCAGATTTCTTTTTAAAATGAACACTGGTTACTTGATTTGCCCCTGCCGATAGTGCGGCGTCAATGACATTACCAACAAGCGACACATCGTCAATGGTTACAGTCAGGTCATTTGAAACACGGTAACCAATAATAGCGGGCGGTTTTCCTGATTTTTCATTGTCACTATTGTAGATCGGATAAACGACGAATTGTGATGTATGTAGCTGATCTTTCGTGAAATTAAGGTCAAGTAATTTTTGCTGAACAGCATTAGAAGTGACTGCATTCGTATTACGGGCCGTTTCCGATGAATCAGCATTACTTGTAATGCCAAATGTGACAATAGCTTGATCGGGGGCCACTTCCATATGGCTTGTTCCTTGTAGAGTCGCTGTTGTAACATCGGCAGCAAAAGTTGTCGATGCAAATAGTAAGAGACACAAAAAGGCAATTGTAGTGATTTTTAATTTTGACATAGTAAATCCTCCTGTAATATAATTAATGATTTTCTATTTCTTATTCGCATGTCTTTTGGCTTTTTCCTGTTACGTTTCGAAAAGGCGTGTTAACAAATTGCCTTTTTCTTTTAGCCATAAGCGATGTTTTCTATAATCGGCATCAAATGTTTCTACGATTTGCCAGAAATGACGTGAATGATTGGGTGCTATGAGGTGGCTGAGTTCATGGATAATGAGATATTCTAATATTTCTGGTGGGGCCATAATGACTTGCCAATTATAAGATATGGTTCCTTTAGAGGAACAACTGCCCCAGCGGGTTTTTTGTTCGCGAATGGCAATTTTTACTGGTTTGACGTTCATGCGCACCGCCCAATAGTCCGTAAGTTTTTGAAAAGTCAACCGAGCCGATTCGATGAAAAATTGGCGAAGTAGAGTTGTCGGTGGAATTGGGTTAGGATCGGTAAAATATAAATGAATGCTGGCGTCTTTGACTGTTACTTTGTGAGAATCCGCATTCCCATGAAATTGTAGCTGATATTGTTTGCCGCCATATAAAACAGTGGCACCATTTCGGATTACTTGATTGACTGGATTTTGTTCTTCTGTTTTTAATTGTTCGGCATGTTTGATGATCCAAGCAGATTTTTCAATTAAAAGCTGTTCAACTCTTTTTTTCGTAAGTCTCGCTGGAACGGTGACAAGCAAGGAAGAAGACGAAATAAGCTTAAGTGAAATATTTTGGCGACTTTTACTATGATTTATGTGATAATCGAAGGGTTTATTTAACAATGTAATTTGCATTGGAGAACCTCACTTAGTTATTGATTCAATCATATCTTATGGAAGGTCAGGAAGCAACTTTTGTTTTTAATAAACTTTTATTAGTATAATTTTTTATTTATTTTCTTGACAATAATTCATATTGATGATATTATTATTTATGTTGTTGCAAGCGTGATGACATTCATGCCCGGGTGGTGGAACTGGCAGACGCGTCGGACTCAAAATCCGAAGTCCGTGAGGGCGTGGGGGTTCGATTCCCCCCCCGGGCACCAAAAATATAGTCAAAATTAATTTTGAACTGAATCATTATTCTCCCCAGTTTTTTCAAACGTTACATATTGAATTCATCGATTATGCTGTCCTCGATGCGGATGTATAGATTGCCCATTTTATAGGCAATCTATATTTTTCTGTTTTTCGGAGACGGTCTTTTTTATTTTTATATTGCTGTTACGTTCTTGGAATTTTTGTGAGATTTTATTGATTCGAGTTGTGCATCCAGACTGTCTGGATGGTTCCAGCAGGGAGCATTTTGACAGAATCGTGGACATCTTCCGTTGCATTTTTTGATTAGTTCTTTACGTTTGCTGTTCCTTTTGTCATAATAAAATACCTCCAATATCAGTTTTATTTTACCTGACATTGGAGGTTTAAACAATTTTTTAGATATCCTAGCAGATCTATTCTCTGGGATATCTCTCCTCAATTCATAAAATCCGCTTATTTTTGTAGCTACTTTTTTTGACCATTCTAATCATGACTTTTGTTAAATTTCCGTTGCCGTAAAGCTAATCGCAGGCAAAACACTAATTCTTTGTTATTAAAGTCCAAACTTACTATATCTGCAATTCTCTCTAATCGGTTAGAAAGAGTATTTCTATGGATATAAAGTTCGTTGGAGGTTTCAGTTAATCTTTTGTCACATTCAAGATATTTTTCCAGTGTTTTTAATAAGTCGGCGTCAGAGTTTTCTAGTTTTTGAATAATAGAGTCAAAGATTTGCGAAACGAGGGCGGCTGAATCATAATTTTCGAGAATAGAATAACAGGCGACTTCATAAGGAAAAGTGACCTGCCCCGTTCCTTTAATTTGTTGCCCGATGCGCAGACAGGTTAATGCGTTATGATAACTTTGACGGGCATTACTTAGCTCAGTAGCTATTGTGCCGACACCAATGGAAATTTTAAGGCTTGGGTATATATTGTGAAAGATATTATGCAGCGTTATCCCTAAGTGCGGGTCTTTTATAAATTCGTTAGTAGACGCTGCCAGTACAATGATTTTGCCTGCTCGTTCAGATACTATTGACAAAGGATTGGTGGATGTTAACAGTTGCTGCGTTGCTTTGTATAGGCGGGTCAGAATGACGGGAACATTTACCGTTTCTCTTTCGTCCACTTGAATTATCCAACATTCAAAAAATTTAGCCTTTTTTAATCTGGAACCCGAGAGAATTTCATCCAGATTATACTTTGACGGATCATCAATTAAAATATACTCGAGTATATCTCTGGAATAGATTCGGCGACTTTGGATAATTGCTTTTTGTTTTGCAAAATCCAGGGCTGCTACAATGCAAGTTTGTTCTAAAGCAATACAATTAATGTCTAAAAAGGTATCGGTTATCTGAATAATTGAAATATGCCCAAAGGATTCATTATCTGACATAACGGGAAAGGAAGTAATAAAATAGAAGTTATTTTCAATAAGAAGATTTTGTGTACAGGGAGATTTGGTTTGGGCCAACAAATCTTGGAGACTGTCATTGTTGGTTACTTTCTGTTTTAAGAAGGTATCAAATTTCTTTAATATATTATTGTCAATTCCCGGGAGTTTTTCCGGTACCCAATGGACGAGGGGCGCGCCGTTGACGTCATAACATCCTGCAGGACATTGTGTTAATGTGCTCAGGCAGGTTATAATCGAGCGGAGTCCTTCGCCTTGAATAGCAACTCTGTTTAAAGTTTTCTGAATTTCAATTGTGCGGTGTAATACATAAGATTGCTTGTCGGCGATACTGCTGATTATGGGATTCATAATTTCGGACAAGGATAAATCCAAGGGCAGATCGAGAATAGGAAAATTAAGTTTTTCCGCAGTTTTCTTTATGATAGGGGGGATTTCCGGTAAAAACCGCTTCGTTTTAATACCAAGTCCAGCGGCACCGATGGTAGAAAGCTCTCTTATTAAACGCTCTTGCAAAACAGGATTGTCTTTTACGATATAGGCAGTAGTCAATATTAGATCGCCAGGCTTTACCCAATTCAATATATCCGGTGCATCCATAATATTTGCGGATGATACGATGTTATCTAATCCGGCAAAACCTGCAACCAAGGAGATCGATTTATTTTGAAAAAGTTGTAGAACATCTTTAATAAGCAGATACATGTCAATCCCTCGTCTTAATAATATACAATTATTAATTCGACATACTTAGATATATCCCTTTCAATTTTTAGCGGGGATATGCGAAATGCATATCAATTTCATGATATAGACTTGGCATAATCGGTACTCTGTTGGCGAACGACTTTTTCTTAGAATTACCAATCACATAAAAAAGATACGTCAGGGCCGTAAGCAAACAGAAATGTCTAATCGCAGTAAGGGGTCGTATTTGATACTGATTAATCCAAGATTACTTTTAGTTTTTCATCATCGAATAAAATGGATGTACGAGACATGGGCTGTGGATAGTTGTAATTGGAACAATTTTTAATCATTACTAGTTATATAGTATATTATTCCGGAAATTAGGTTATCTATAAATGAAACGGCTGTTATGACAGCCGTTTTTTTATATATGCATTTTGCACATTTTTCCTAGAGTTATTTGCAATTTATGCACTGGCAGAAAAGTAGAATAATTCAGTATAATTAGCTTACAAATTAACGGAAAATTTTGAAATGAATACGATTTTACCGAAAATTAACTGATCTGAGACGGGCAACGTAAAAGTCTGAAAACCTTTTTCAGACTTTTGTATAATATGAAAAATATAATTTGACGGAGGGGAACAATGAATACGTTTGATTTTGGACAGGAAACCGAGAAACTTTTGAAGTGGCTGGGCGAGTATGGCAAAGATCCTGAAGGTGGAGTCTCGCGCTTCCTGTATCGACCGGAGTGGACTGAAGCGCAGAAAGCGCTGGAACAGTATATGCAGCAAAAAGGTCTTGCTGTTCAATATGATGACGTTGGTAATTTGTTTGGACGATTAGCAGGAACCAAATACCCGGATCAAACTATTTTAACAGGTTCACATATTGACACGGTAAAAAATGGCGGGCTATATGACGGTCAGTTTGGAATAGTTGCCGGAATTATTGCGCTTATGTATTTGAAAAAGCATTATGGACAACCCTTGCGCAATGTGGAAGTGGTATCGATGGCCGAAGAGGAAGGCAGCAGATTCCCTTATGTTTTTTGGGGGTCCAAGAATATTTTAGGTATTGCTAAACGTGAAGATGTGGAAAAAATGGTTGATTTTGATGGGATTCTCTTTGTTGAGGCTATGAGGAAAGCCGGTTTTGCTTTTAGGCCGGAAGGCAGTGCTTTGCGTAAAGATTTAAAGGCATTTTTGGAAGTACACGTAGAACAGGGTGGCGTTTTGGAAATTGAAAAAAAATCGGTAGGAATTGTTGAACATATTGTAGGTCAACGACGTTTCACTATTGAGATTATCGGCGAAGCCAATCATGCGGGGACGACTCCTATGGGCTATCGCAGAGATGCCATTTATGCGGCAAGCCGAATGATTTGTGAAGTTATAGCCATAACGAAAAATTATGGCGATCCGCTGGTGGCTACCATCGGCAAAGTAGATGTGGAACCTAATATTGTAAATGTTGTTCCGGGAAAAACTTTATTTACTTTAGATGCACGGCATACGGATAAAAACATTTTGGTTGAATTTACTGAAAATGTAACTGCCAGAATGAGGGAAATTGCTGCTCAGGCGGGAGTAGATATTCATATTGATATGTGGATGGATGCTGATCCGGTTCCCATGGATCCTGGAATTGTGAAAGTGCTGAAAGGGCAGTGTGAGAAGAATGGGCTAAGCTATAAAATAATGCATAGCGGTGCAGGCCATGATTCACAGATCATGGCCAGGGCAATACCGACGGCGATGTTATTTGTTCCAAGTCATAAGGGAATTAGTCATTCCCCATTGGAATATACAAATCCTGGCGACTTGGCGGATGGGGTAAAAGCGTTAGTGGGCACATTGTATGAATTAGCTTATATAGACTGATTTATGAAAATAGACATTATATTATTTTGGAGGTGCATGATATGAGATTATCAAGGGCTGAGTTAAAAGAATTAATGAAGAAAAAACTTCACAGAGCAGGTTTGGAAGAAGAACATGCCGATATTGTTGCCGACGTTTTGGTGCATGCAGATGCCAGAGGAATTCATTCACATGGAGCTATGCGCGTAGAATATTATGCGGAAAGAATCTCGAAAGGGGGTACGAATACCCATCCTAATTTTTCGTATAAAGAAACAGGGCCTTGTAGTGGAATTTTTGATGGCGATAATGGTTCGGGTCATGTTGCTGCCAAACTAGCTATGGATAAGGGCATAGCGATGGCAAAAAAAACAGGGATATCGATTATCGGTGTCAGACGTGTCGGACATACGGGCGCATTATCTTATTTTGTGCAGCAAGCGGCACGGGAAAATCTGATCGGGATTGCTATGTGCCAATCTGATCCGATGGCAGCTCCATACGGCGGTGCCGAATCTTACTATGGAACGCATCCAATCGCATTTGCCACGCGAGGCCAAGACGGCCGGATTCTGATGATGGATTTGGCTACAACGATACAGGCTTGGGGCAAAATACTCGATGCGCGTTCGAGGCATGCAACCATTCCTGATACTTGGGCTATAGATGCAGATGGCAATTCTGCCACCGATCCATTTAAAGTAGCGTCCTTAGTACCGATTGCCGGTCCAAAGGGATATGCGCTGCAAATGATGGTTGATGTATTGTCGGGGGTATTATTAGGGCTTCCCTATGGTAATAAAGTAACTTCCATGTACCATGAT
Source organism: Pelorhabdus rhamnosifermentans (assembly GCF_018835585.1). Taxonomy (NCBI): domain Bacteria; kingdom Bacillati; phylum Bacillota; class Negativicutes; order Selenomonadales; family Sporomusaceae; genus Pelorhabdus; species Pelorhabdus rhamnosifermentans. The sequence goes on along the minus strand of NZ_JAHGVE010000016.1, from coordinate 95,021 downwards.
TTACGGGAAGACCGAAATTTAGGGCAATTGAATATTGTCATAAATCCAGCTTACTTTACCGATTTGAATCAATTTTTACAGAATATTACTAATATGATGGACGAGCTGAATAAGATTAAGCCGGCACCTGGATTTACTAAGGTTTATTATCCGGGTCAGCGGAGCCTGCTACGGGAAGAGGAGAGCGAGAGAAACGGCATCGAGATTGTGGACGAAATTTACAATTATCTTGTTTCCGATGTCATCCATCGCAATCTCTATGACCACAAAGGGGCTTTTGCCAAATAAATAACCGTAAGAGACGTGACGCGTACCTTCTGTCCAAGACAGACTCAAAATATTGATAAGGGGAGGTCTTACAGTGTTTGATCTGGTTGTTAAAAATGGAAAGGTTGTTGCATCAGACAGGGTTTTTGCGGCGAGTATTTGTGTTCAGGACGGCAAAATAGCAGCAATAGTTGCGCCTGGTACTTCTCTCGAGGCCAAAAGAGTTATGGATGTTAAGGGAAACTATGTGTTTCCAGGTGCTATCGACAGCCATGCACATCTGAATGATCCCGGTTATAATTGGCGGGAGGATTATGCTCATGGAACTGCTGCGGCGGCCGTAGGAGGATATACTACAGTCGTAGACATGCCTTTGCAGAATGAGCCGGCTCTTACAGACGGATATATTTTTGATAAAAAATTGGCTCATGTTGCTCCGAATGCCTATGTAGATTATTGTTTTTGGGGCGGACTCGTCGACTATAATTTTGCTTCTTTAAAGGAATTGAATGCCAAAGGGTGTGTTGCTTTCAAATCCTTTATCGGTCCGGTTTCTCCGGATTATGTGACGCTTTCAATCGGACAGGCTAAAGAGGCGCTGGAAATTCTGAAAACCTGTGATGCCCGTGCTGGGTTCCATTGCGAGGATTATTCCATTATCAAATGGGAAGAACAACGGGCGCAGCGCAAAAAACAGAATAATTGGCAGGATTTCCTTGATTCGCGGCCGGTCATAGCCGAACTGATCGCAACGGAAAATATTATCGAATTGGCTAGGACACTGAAAGCCAAAGTGCATATCTGCCATGTAAGCCATCCGAGAGTTGCCAAGGCCATTCAGGAGGCACAGATGAATGGTGTGGATGTTACCGGCGAAACTTGTGGTCATTATCTGGCTTTTACTGATCAGGATGTACTCAAAAACGGCAGTTTGTTTAAATGTGCGCCACCTCTTAGGGAAGCTGCTGCGGTAGAAGAATTGTGGAAATATGTTGAAAACGGTACATTAAGCTGTATTGGTTCAGATCATTCCCCTTGTGAGTTGAGTGAAAAAAGTGAGGAGACTCATGGAATATTTGGCGCTTGGGGTGGTCTCAGCAGTATACAGAGTACAATGCAGGCTGTTTTTAGTGAAGGTGTGGTAAAAAGAGGATATTGCCCGACAATATTGGCCAGAGCTTTAAGCGAAGGTCCGGCCAAGGCGTTCGGTATATACGGGAAAAAGGGGGCTATCAAAGTTGGTTTCGATGCCGATCTGGTTATCTTTGATACGAAAAAGGAATGGGAAATCACGCCTGATTCGTTATACTATGTTAATAAAATTTCGGCATTTGTTGGTTTAAAGGGCGTTGGATTGCCTGTATGTACTTTGGTCAGAGGGCAAGTTGTCACCGAAAATGGCCAGCTGGTCGGTCAAAAAGGCTTTGGACAATTTGTAAAAAAAACAAATAAATAAACCAAAGGAGGGTTTATTTTGGGCAAGCGTTACGACTTAGTTATTCGAAATGGGAATTTGGTTTTTCCTGATGGGATCAAGAAGTTGGATGTTGCTGTTTATGATGGAATCATTGCAGAAATAGCGCCTGAAATTATGGGCAGTGCTGCGGAAACAGTTGACGCAGCCGGCAAATATGTATTTGCCGGCGCGACAGATGGGCATGTGCATTTTAACGATCCGGGAAGAACGGAATGGGAGACCATCAAAACCGGAAGTTCTGCCTTGGCTGCTGGTGGTGGTGTAGCTTACTTTGATATGCCGCTTAATTGCAATCCTTGCACACTAGATGCTAAGAATTTTCAGGCCAAGCTTGCTGTGGCACAAAAAGAATCTTTAGTAGATTACGGATTTTGGGGAGGGTTTACGCCTGGAAATTTAGATAAGCTTGAAGAACTTGCCGAATGCGGCGTTATTGGCTTTAAGGCATTCTCTTGTTTCAGTGGTATTGATGAATTTGAAGGAGCCGATGATTATACGGCACTCGTTGGTATGGAAAGACTGGCTAAATTGGGCCTGCCGTTAATGGTACACTGTGAAAATGCGCAGCTTACTAAAAAATTCACGGAACTTGCTCTTGCTCAGAATCGAACGGGGGTAAGGGATTATTTTGCCGCTCATGCTCCTATTACTGAAATTGAAAGTGTTTCCCGTATGATTGCTTTTGCCGAAGGAACCGGCTGTAAATTGATTATTGCCCATGTTAGTCTGGCAAGGTCCGTCGAGCTTGTTACCGAGGCAAGAAAAAGAGGCGTTGATGTTCAGTGTGAAACGATTGGTCATTATCTTATCCTTACGGATGAGGACGTGGAACGTTTGGGAACGATTGCTAAGTGTTCGCCGCCGATCCGTGATGCGCAGAACCAGGCGAAAATGTGGGGTAAACTGCTCAATGGCGAGATTGACTTTGTTTCTTCCGACCATTCCCCTTGCGATCCGAAGCTGAAAAACGGTCCGTTTTTGAAGGTTTGGGGCGGAATTTCTGCTTGTCAGACAACGCTTACCGGTCTGCTGACCCATGCCTATCGAGAAAGAAAAGTTCCGCTAACAGATATTGCAGAACTAACTTCGCACAAGGTTAATGAGATATTTAAAATCAAGGGTAAAGGAAAAATCGCTGTTGGTTATGACGGGGACTTTGCACTGGTAGACTTGGACAAGCAGTTCACTTTGCAGGCTGAGGATCTGTTCTATAAACATAAGGTAAGTCCATATGTCGGGGACAGTTTCCATGGGGCAGTAGTTCAAACTATTCTCAGAGGAACAACTGTTTTTAAAGATGGAAAAATTGTATCAAGACCTATTGGCAAACTCTTAAGACCTAGTTTCTAATCACTATCGATAAAAAATAGAGAGAAGGTGTGATTAATGACAGTGTATACCAATGAAAAAAACAGCAATCTAAATGTTGCGCAAGTGTCGCAGAATATGGGAGTAGACGAGTCTCTCATCCCGAAAATGCCGGAAGACAGGACGGTTGGGCCGATAAATTATATGTTTATGTGGTTGGGCGATGGCGTAAATTTAGGCAATATGACTCTTGGCTCTAGTTTAATTGTAGCCGGAATCGCAACATTAAATATTTTTCAGACCTTTGCAGCAGCTATTATCGCAATCGGAATTATTTCTACGGTATTTGCCCTAAACGACAGACTGGGATATAAAACGGGTATCCCTTATGTTGTACAGCTTAGAATGTCTTTTGGACTGAAAGGTTGTGTGGTGTCCTCTCTTTTGCGTGGTATTCCCGCTATTGTTTGGTATGGTTTTCAGAGCTGGATAGGTGGTACTGCTTTAAATGAAATTGTCAAGATTGTTTCTGGAGGGGCTTTTGACAACATATTTGTCTGTTTCGTAATTTTGCAGGCAGTGCAAATCATACTTTCTCTCTATGGCTTTCATGCCATTAAGTGGGTGGAATCGGTTATCTCCACTGTCATCATGCTGGCGCTTCTCTATGTATTCGTGCTTCTTTTGACTTCTCATAGTGCTGTTATTATGGAAAAATGGGTTTATGCACAAGGAACATGGGGTTTGCCGTTCTTTGCCTTTATTATGATGTTTATGGGAAATTATGCAGCCATCTTTTTGAGCGCAGCCGATTATTCTCGAGAATTAAAATCTGGTATCAGTAATGGAAAACGGAGCTTTTTATATTTTCTGCCCATTCTAATGGCTTATGGTTTTGTGCTTTGTATTGGCGCAATGCTTGCTTCGGCAACGGGTATTTCTAATCCGGTGAAAGCCTTTGCCATCGTCATCAATAATTCATATATCACCTTCTTAGTTTCGGCGTTTATTGTTATGGGGGCGATAGCAGTAAACATGGTGGCAAATATCATTCCGCCGACTTATGTTATTACTCTTATCACAAAAGTGAAATACAAGGTAGCTGTTACTATATCTGGATTTTTAGCTTTATGTGCTTGTCCATGGGTGCTTGTACAAGATTCTTCGGCGGAAGGTCTTGGAACGTTTATTCTTATCTATTCCGCCTTCTTAGGACCCATTGTTTCAATTTTGTTGATTGAGTATTATGTATTAAGGAAGCAAAAAATTGATATTACAGAATTGTACAAGCAAGTCGGCCAGTTCAGCGGTTATAACCCCTGTGCGATTATTGCCATGCTGATTGGCGCCGGCGCCGCATTTTTAAAAGTAGAACTGGCCTGGATTATCGGTTTTGTTGTAGCAGGTATTTCGTATATGTTTTTGATGAAATATGCCTATAAAGATTCCAGGTTCAAAAAAGGAACAATTTTTGAGTGAGATATTAAAATAACCATGATAAGGGGCTGTCTCAAAAGATTATACTTGTTGAGGCAGCCTTCGCCTTATAATCTTTCGGGCGTTTCCACAATGTGCATTGTGCTTAACGAGCATCCGGTTTATTGGGGTAAATGCACTATGAGTAAATTTAGAAAATTCATTATAATAAACTTGTGAAGGTGATAGTGTTGCTGCAACTTGAGGCTGCTGCAGTTTCAGAAGACTTGGTCTTGCCGAAATGCACCATGGGGTTCATAAAATCAATTCATCATGACTACATCAATTTGATGAGCACTGATGGAGTCGTTTCTTTGGTTCGTTCAGGCTTGGATCATATTCCGTTTGGCATTGAAGTGGACTTAGCCGGCAGCTGGCTGGACTTTGGGCTGGAACAGCAACAAATGGTTCAATACCATAACGGCGCCATTGTACTCGGTAATATTTTAGCAGTACAGGGTCTGCAAACATGCTCGCATTTTTCCTGTAAAACTTTCTTAGCGCCTGGTGCGGCCAACTTTTTGCCGCAGCTTCGGCAACTGCAGAAGTTATGTAATGGCGCCGCTTATAAAGGCGGCATTATGGTGTACCTTGGCGGGTGTGATGCGGAAAAATTTTGCCGGGACGGCAGTTTTCCTGATGCTAGGATTCCGCAGATGGTTCGGACGCTGATCACGGGTGTCGAAGAAGACAGGGAGAACCTAATCTGTGAAGGAATTTGCGGTCTTCTTGGCCTAGGCCCTGGATCAACTCCTGCCGGCGACGATTTTTTGCTGGGTTTTCTCAGTGCTATTATTCACATTCAGCCGGAAAATTCCCGGCATGCAGCGCAGAAAATGATTCGGTATCTGACGTTAAATGCTCCAGGCTTAACTACCTGTATGTCGGTTGAGTATCTTAAGTATGGTGTAAGAGGCTTGTATCATCAACGGGTGGGTGAAATGCTTGGTTCATTTGGCATTGAACCCATGCAAGAATTGCTTGATAAAGCCCGGAGACTTATGCAGCTAGGGCATTCTTCCGGCGTTGATTTATTAGTAGGTTTTGTATATGGCGGCTTTACCGCGTTATCTGCAGGTAACCGTCTCAAGAGAAAGGAGTCGACAAATGAAAATTTATAATGTAGTACGAAAAAATAACTATTATGATTCAGTTACTCTGATGCTTATTTCTAAACAACTTAAACAGGTTGAGGGCTTGGATGATGTTTCGGTTATGATGGGTACACCGGCTAACCGGGTTATTTTGCAAGAAGCGAATTTATTAGGGTCTGATGGTGAGGACGCTGGTCCTAATGACTTGATTTTAGCTTTTCGGGCACCGGAAGATATTGATGTGCAGTGGGTTATTGGCAAGATAGATGAACAAATGGGTAAAAAAGTGGCTGGTGGCAAAAATGCTGATGAGATAATTATCCGTTCGGCGGTAAAGGCATATCAGGATGATCCAGAAATTAATTTGGCATTCATTTCTGTTCCAGGTGAATATGCGGCTATTGAAGCTGAACGTGCCTTAAAATACGGGAAAAATGTATTTTTATTTAGCGATAATGTTTCTATTGAAGAGGAAGCCCAGCTCAAGGCGCAGGCTGTACAAAAGGGCTTGTTGGTTATGGGGCCGGATTGCGGTACGGCAATCATTGGCGGTATAGGCATTGGGTTTGCCAACAAAGTCAAATCAGGGAATGTAGGTCTGATTTCAGCATCGGGTACCGGCTTGCAGGAAGTGATTTGCTTACTGGATGCTATGGAAGTGGGAATTAGCCAGGCAATCGGCACAGGCGGCAGGGATTTGAAAGAAGCCATCGGTGCAACGACAATGCTGCAGGCACTTAACATGCTGATTCAGGATAATCATACTCAAACGATTGTGCTAATTTCCAAGCCTCCGGCTAAATCGGTAGTTGACAAGATTATAAGCAAACTGAGCGAAACCAGTAAAAAAGTTGTTCTCTGTTTCCTTGGCGCGGCTATTGATCATGCACCGGCTAATGTGACTGCTGTAGCGACATTAGAAGAAGCTGCGTTAAAAACAGCCGATTTAAGCGGTAGAAAGCCGGCATTGCTTGCTACTGAAACGAAAATTACTGATTGGGCGCGGGCAGCCCGGGAAAAATTGGCGACAGGACAGAAATATGTGCGTGCTTTATATGCTGGCGGTACATTATGCTACGAAACAATGCTGGTTTTGGGCGAAACACTTGGCCCGATATATTCCAATATTCCGCTGCGTAAGGAACTATTAACAATGGATGTTTTGGTAGCTGGCCAGCATACGGCGATCGATCTGGGGGACGACCATTTTACTATGGGCAAACCGCATCCGATGATTGACGGGTCATTGCGTGACGAACATATTCTCAAGGTCGCCGGTGATCCACAGACCGCCGTGTTATTGCTTGATGTGGTCATTGGTTACGGTGCCGCCGATGATCCGGTCGGCGAATTGGTGCCTGTTCTTGAAGAGGCGAAAAAGGCGGCTGCCGCGCATGGTAATACACTGGCAATTGTCGCGTATGTTTGCGGTACTAATCAGGATGAACAAAATAAAGCAGCGCAAATTGCTAAATTGCAGCAAGCCGGCGTAGTGGTTACTACGACGAATGCGCAGGCTGCCAGATTGGCTAGAATGATCGTTGCTGGGAGGAATAGCTAAGATGTCAAATAACCTGCTTAATCAAAAACTTAATGTGGTAAATGTGGGATTAGAGCTTTTTTCTAAGACGCTTATCAAACAAGCTGTGCCGACAACACATGTTTCCTGGCGTCCGCCAGCAGGTGGCAATAAGGAGGTTGCCAGACTGCTTGATAAATATGAAGAGCGTATTAATGCCGCTAATGAAAAAGTAATTCAAATATACAATGACGCTCAGCCGGTACTCATGGGCGTAAAACCGGCTCATACCGTTTTGAAAGGATTAACAAGAGAAACAATACTGCATGCCGGACCTCCAATTGAATGGGAGGCCATGTGCGGGCCTATGCAAGGCGCGATTTTAGGGGCCATTCGCTTTGAGGGGCTGGCTGAGAATGATGAGAAAGCTATTCAGTTGATTAAAAGTGGTGCCATAAAGTTGTCGCCGAACCATCATCATGGATCCGTCGGTCCGATGACAGGCATGATCACTTATCATATGCCGGTATTTGAAGTTAAAAATGAGGCATTTGGCAATACGGCTTATTGTTCTATCAATGAAGGCTTAGGCAAAGTGATGCGGTTTGGCGCAAATGATCCTGAGGTGCTTGAACGTCTATTTTGGTTTAGGGACAGCTTAGGACCAGCTATTCATGATGCTGTCCAATTATGCGGCGGGATCAATCTAAAGGTTATTATGGCGCAGGCTTTAGCAATGGGAGACGAGATGCATCAACGCAATACTGCCGCTTCTTCCTTGTTTGCCAGAAAAATCTGCCCGTTGATCGCTAAGCTTCCTATGGATCATGAAGCTAAGGCTAAGGTTATAAAATTTATTTGCGATAACGACCAGTTCTTCCTCAATTTGGCTATGGCGGCTGCTAAATCTACTACAGATCCAGCTAAAGGAGTAAAAGACAGTTCCATTGTAACTGTTATGTGCCGTAACGGTACAGACTTCGGTGTTAAAGTGGCTGCAACAGGTGAAAAGTGGTTTACGGCACCAGCCAACCTGCCTGAAGGCTTATATTTTCCCGGTTTTGGGCCTCAAGATGCCAATCGGGACATGGGGGATAGCGCTATTTTGGAAGTAATTGGACTTGGCGGTGTTGCCATGGCGGCGTCGCCGGCAGTAGTACGTTTTGTGGGTGCAGGTTCACAAGACGATGCCGTTCGGTACACCAAAGAAATGGGAGTAATTTCTACCGGCAAAAGTACGCAATTTTTATTAGCAACCATGAATTTTGAAGGTTCTCCATTAGGCATCGATATTCGAAAAGTTATTGAAAATGATATTGTGCCGGTAATCAATACCGGTATGGCCCATCGGTTGCCTGGAATCGGGCAGATTGGGGCCGGTGTGGTGAAAGCTCCCTATGTTTGCTTTGAAAAGGCCTTGTCGGCATTTGCTAAAACACTGACAGATTAGGGGGGAGATTATGTCTTTTGATATAGTACACTGGTTGGCCGCTCTAGCGCCGATACTTGCGCTGTTGGTGCTGCTGCTTTATTGCCACTGGGGTGGCGATGAGGCGGCATTGGTAGTTTTGTTATTTTCGATACTCATTGCTTACTTCGTTTTTGGTGGCGGCCTTGATATGATTGCCTTGGCGGTGGCCAAAGGAATATGGACTTCGCTGTCGATTATTTTAGTCGTTTTCCCAGCATTGATTATTTATGAAGTATCGCGGGAATCGGGCGCATTCTCAGTAATTCGCGCCGGTATGCAGCAGTTTACGCCTGACAAGGTATTGCAAGTATTGGCTGTCGGCTGGATTTTTGATGGCTTTTTGCAGGGAATTACCGGCTTTGGAGTTCCGGTAGTAGTATGTGCGCCGCTTTTGATTGGCATGGGGGTTAAACCCCTGACCGCTGTGCTCATTACCTTGCTTGGGCAAGCTTGGGGCAATACGTTTGGCACTTTAGGCCTTGCATGGGATGGTTTGGTTAGCCAGGTTGATGTAAGTGATCCGTTGATTTTTTATAAGACCATTATCTGGACTACGTCAATGCTCGGCGTTGTGAATCTTATTGCCGGACTGCTCATTGCTAGTTTAGCCGGCGGCTATCAGGGAATTAAGCGGAATGCGGTTACAGTAATTCTGCTAGGACTGTTCCAGGGAATTGGACAAATCGGCATAGCATTATTAAATCCTATGCTCTGCAATTTTATTATTGCCTCAGTTTCACTGGGTTTGATTTTTATGATTGGCAGACTTAAGTATTATCGTCAGCCCGTAGAACTTTACGATCCGCTTGTCGAACAGACTGAGCAAGAAAATACTGGCGCCAACGCTATGAATATTCACCAGGCTTTTATTCCCTACGTATTTTTGATTGTGCTGGCCGTTGTCGTCTTGTTAAACAGCAGTATAAAAAACTATCTTGGACAATGGCAGTTTTCTCTATCCTTTGCAGGAAAATCAACAGCGCTGGGTTTTACGACGCATAGCTATCCGGCCTATGCCCCGCTGGCTCCGCTTATTAATTCTGGGGCCTTTCTACTATTAGCGGCGCTGATTGGTTATCTATGCTACGTACGGTGGGGTTATATCCAAACAAATGGCTTAAAGCGTATTATGAAAAACTCGCTTGCCAAGACGATTCCGTCAGCGATTGCAGTTATCGGTTTGATTGCTATGTCCAAAGTCATGGATGATATGGGGCAGACTACTGTTCTTGCTCAGGGTGTGGCGGCGGCGACCGGTGGATTTTACCCGATTCTTTCACCGCTTATCGGGCTGCTAGGAACCTTTATGACCAGTAGCAATTTGTCTTCTAATATATTGTTTGGCAGTTTTCAACAGCAAGTTGCGCAGATGCTGCAGATTGACAAAGCTCCGCTGCTTGCAGCGCAAACGGTCGGCGGTGCTGTTGGCAGCATCATTTCTCCAAGTAAGATTTTGCTAGGAACAACGGCAGTCGGAATGTTAGGCCATGAGGGAGAAGTAATCAGTAAGGTAATAGGCGGTGCCCTATTACTATGTGCAGCATTTGGCGCGGTTATTTTTTTATCATATCAATTAGGGTGGTGAGAGAATGCAGCGGTGGGCAATATTTTTGCCGACATTGATTATCATTGCATTTCCATTATTGTATTTTGGCGGTCATTCGGGTAGTGCCGGTAGTTCGGTAGCCGGAATATTGGTTTTGTTCATGGGGATGTCGGGGCCGATGCTGAAACGCATAAAATAAACAGAATGGAAAGGGGATTATTATGGGTTATCTTAATAATGTCGTTGGATACAGAAAAGAGCTTTTAACAAATCGATCGGTGGTCAAGAAAGGCAGCTATGCCCTTCTTACCCCTGATGGTTTGGTAAAGAATGTTATTCCGGGATTTGAAAATTGCGATATTACAATTTTCTCTTCACCTAAACTAGGGGCTAGTTTTGTTGATTATCTTGTTACCATCTATGCCGAAGGAAAGAATGAACTTGGCTTTGGTGCAGATGGCGTAGAAACGCTGTTTTATTTATTGGAGGGCAGTCTGGTTGTCAAAGCCGGGGAGCAGACATATTCCTTGGACAAGGGAGGATATGTATATTGTCCTCCTGGGACGAAGCTTTATTTTTACAATGAAAGCGGTCAAGAGGCTAAAGCCTTTCTATATAAACGGGTTTACACATGGCTGGAAGGCTATAAACCATATGTTGTTGCCGGCAATACAGAGGCCCTGGAGTGGACAAATTACGAAGGCATGGAAGATGTTTTGATCAAAGACTTTTTGCCTAAAGATATTGCCTTTGACTGTAATTTCCACATCCTTAGTTTCAAGCCGGGCGCTTCGCATGGTTATGTGGAGACGCATATTCAAGAGCATGGCGCCTACTGTCTGAGCGGACAGGGCATGTATAACCTGGATAACGATTGGGTGCCTGTTCAAAAGGACGATTACATTTTTATGGGCGCATATTGCCTGCAGGCGTGCTATGCTGTAGGGCGTGATGAAGACTTTGCTTATGTCTATTCCAAAGATTGTAATCGTGATGTGATATTGTGAATTTAATAAGCTTTGATTTTAACGTGTAGACAGAACGGTCAGTTATTTATAACAATATAATAGAGGAGAAATGAAATGGACAAACAGTTAGTGATCGCTTTAGGAGGTAACGCGCTTGGCAATACTCCTGACGAACAGAAACAAGCTGTTCTAGCTGCTGCCAGTCATATTGCAAGCCTCGTTAAAAATGGCTATAAAATCGTTATTGTCCATGGTAACGGACCGCAAGTCGGAATGATTAACTTGGCCTTTGAACTTGCCTATAAGCAAAATTCCAAAGTCTCCGCTATGCCTTTCGCCGAATGCTGTGCCATGAGCCAGGGATATATTGGCTTTCACCTGCAAAATGCTCTGCAAAATGCCTTTTTTACACAAGGAATAACGACACATGTATCAACAGCCATCACTCAGGTCATTGTCAATCCGCATGACCCGGCTTTTCAGCGACCAACCAAGCCGGTTGGTCTGTTCTACACGGAAGCGTCGGCCCGCGAAATCAGAAAAGAAAGAGGCTATACCTTTGTTGAGGATTCAGGTAGAGGATTCAGGCGGGTTGTGCCGTCGCCTGAACCAGTTGATATTAAGGAGAAAGGGACAATCCGCTGTCTTATGGAGAATGGGGATGTTGTGATTGCCTGCGGCGGTGGCGGGATTCCCGTATATCGTGAAAATGGCATGTTGTACAGTGTAGATGCTGTGATTGACAAGGACAAGGCAGCAGCTAAACTGGCAGAGGTTATTCATGCAGATATTTTCATTATCCTTACTGCCGTGCCCAGTGTCGCAATAAATTTCGGCAAGAAAAACCAAAAGTGGCTGGGGCGTATTACGATTGATGAGGCGCAAAGATATATTGAAGAAGGTCACTTTGCTCCAGGGTCTATGCTGCCAAAAGTCGAGGCGGCTATTAGGTTTGTTAAATCTGGACCAGGCCGGGAAGCTATTATTACCTCTTTGGAAAATGCGTATAAGGCGGTTACCGAAGAAAGCGGAACAATCATTTGTTCATAATGAAATGGTGGATTAAAAATGGCGGTACAAAAGCTAGATAAGATAGAACAAAGCAGGAACAGCGATTCAGCTGAAGAAACTAGATGATAATATAAATATGTAAGCAACTGCTAAAGTGTGAAATCAATCACTTTAGCAGTTGTGTAACTAAGAGGAGATTAAATTAGATGTATAAAGAGTTGAATGTTTCAGAGTGTACACTGATGACGCCGGGTCCTGTTGAGGCTGAACCGCGAGTGCTCAGAGCCATGTGTAGTTCCATATTGGGACAGTTTGATCCAGAGTTTACCGAGCTTATGAATCAAACCATGGAAATGCTTAGAAAGGTATTTCAGACTGAAAATCAATGGACTTTTCCGATCGACGGTACTTCACGGGCTGGTATTGAAGCTATTCTTTGTAGCATCATTGAGCCCGGAGATCAGATTCTAATTCCAATTTATGGCCGTTTTGGTCATTTGCTTACGGAAATTGCTGAGCGGAATGGCGCTAATGTTGTCAATATCGAAACAGATTGGGGACAGGTTTTTGATCCGCAAGTGGTGATTCAAGAAATAAGGAGAGTTAAACCGAAAATTGTGGCCATGGTTCATGGGGAAGCTTCAACAGGGTGTATGCAACCATTAAAAGAAATTGGGGAAGCGTGCCGCAAATTGGATATTTTATTTGTAGTTGATACAGTCGCGACTATTGGCGGAACTGCCGTAAAGGTTGATGAATGGAAAATTGACGCCGCCATTGGTGGTACCCAAAAATGTTTATCTGTTCCGTCTGGAATGGCACCGATTACTTTTAATTCAAGAGTAGAAGCAGTATTATTACAGCGTAAGAAAATTGAAAGAGGTTTAGCTGATCCAAGTGATCTGCAAAATCAGCAAGCAAGGTTAATCCGTAGTAATTATTTTGATCTTAGTCAACTTATGGATTATTGGAGTCCAATTCGGTTGAATCACCATACTGAAGCGACTTCTATGTTGTATGCTCTGCGCGAAGGATTACGAATTGTATTAGAAGAAGGACTTGAAACAAGATTCGCTAGACATAAATTACATGAAAAAGCGTTGATTCAGGGTATTCAGGCTATGGGGCTGAATATATTTGGTGATCCAAATTGCAAACTTCCCGTAGTGACATCGGTCACGATACCGGATGGGGTCGATGGTGAATCGGTTCGCCATATGTTGATGCAAGATTTTCAAATTGGAATAGCTAGCTCCTTTGGAATTTTGAAAGGTAAAATCTGGAGAATTGGTTCGATGGGCTATAGCTGCAGAAAGAAAAATATTCTCTATCTGTTAGGAGCATTGGAGGCGGTACTTATTCGTCACAAAGCAAAGGTATGTCCTGGAGAAGCGGTCCAAGCTGCCCTAGATATCTATCAAAATGAAGAATAAGATTTTTTATCGATATATTCACTAACATTGCGTAAAAGATAACAGCACTGTGTCAAACGTCAACAAATGATATTCTTGAAGACAATCCGAAATCAGTTTTGACAACGGGGGTCCATTATACCTTGGCTTTTATGAAAAAAGGAATCAGGAGCTTTCTTATAATTGATTGGAAAAACTTATAGGGGGGCGTAACATTGAGTAAACTAAACAGGTGGCAACGTTTTTTCGCAATCGTGTTAATAGGTTTCTTGAGTTTACCAGCAATGCCAGTAACCAATGCTTCAAATCGGCCTACAACCATGGCACCAGATGGTATGGTTGTAACACCGCACTATCTGGCTTCGGAAGCAGCTTTACAGGTTCTTGAAAAAGGCGGTAACGCCGTAGAGGCTGCGATTGCAGCCTCATCAACAATAAGTGTTGTATACCCACATATGAATTCAATTGGCGGTGACAATTTCTGGCTTATTTATAATGCCAAGACTGGCGAACTTAAAGCCTTAAATGCCAGTGGACGGTCAGGTAGTTTAGCAACAATTGACTTCTATAAATCGCAAGGTTATCATAACATTCCTGCACGGGGATATCTCGCGGCGAATACTGTTCCTGGCGCCGTTTCGGGATGGTGGGATGCTTATGAGTATTCAAAATCGGCGATGGGTGGCAATCAGCAATGGTCAGGATTATTGAATAGTGCTATCAATTATACAGAAAACGGTTTTCCTGTAACGCCTAGTCAAGCATACTGGACAAAAGTAAATGTGGAATCACATGATAATGAATTTCGTAATTTACAACGATTTGAAGGCTTTCGTTCTGTTTTCCTGAAGGATGACGGCACTCCTTATAAAACAGGAGAATTATTTAAGCAGAAAGATCTATCTAATACCCTGAAAATTATCGCTCAAAAAGGTGCAGACGGTTTCTATAAAGGGGAAATTGCACAAAAGATCGTTGCTGACGTACAAGCCAACGGTGGGGTATTAACTCTGGAAGATTTCGCAAATCATAAAGCTAATTGGGTAACACCGCTCTCAGTAGACTATCGAGGTTATAAAGCATATAATTTACCACCGAATACGCAAGGAATGACTTCTCTTTCGATTTTAAATATCCTGAATAACGTGGATTTAAAATCAATGGGAGAGGGAACGGCTGATTATTATCACGTCATAGTTGAAGCTACTAAACAAGCTTTCGCTGATCGCGACAAGTGGCTCACTGATCCCGAATTCGTAAAAATACCTACTGCTAACTTATTATCGGTAGAACACGGTGCAGAATTAGCAAAGCGTATTAATATGCAGCAAGCCGCCTCCAATGTAAAACCCCTAGACTCACAAGGCGACACAGTTTGGATCGGCATAGTGGATAAAGAGGGCAATGCAGTATCCTTAATTCAAAGTATTTATCATGAATTCGGCTCAGGTATTGTAGTAAAGGGAACAGGGGTAACGTTACAAAATCGTGGTAGTTTCTTTTCTTTAGATCCCACTAACGTTAATCATCTAGAACCTCATAAACGTACCTTCCATACTTTAAATCCTGCTATGTTGTTTAAAGATAATAAACCATACTTAGTTTACGGCACGATGGGCGGAGAAGGGCAACCCCAAACGCAAGCCGCTATTGTAACCCGCATTGTTGATTTTAATTTCAGTGTTCAGGATGCGATTGAGGCTCCTCGCTGGCTTCTTGGTCGCACTTGGGGCGCATCATCCAATGATCTTAAAATAGAAGGCCGCGTTCCAGCTGAAGTTATTAGTCAATTGAAAGACCGTGGCCAGCTCGTTAAAGTTGTCGAAGACTATACGGATGTGATGGGACACGCGGGAGCAATTTTGGTTGACCCAAATTCCGGTGTGAAATACGGGGGCGCTGATCCTCGTGGCGATGGCGCTGCTGTTGGTTTCTAAAAACAATTGTAATAAAATTAGGCGCGGAATTTTCCGGGCTTTTTTTATTATCCTTTTGTTAAATTTAAAACATCAAGAAGATTTTTCTATAGATGGAGATCCCGGCAGTCCAGGAATCATATATTTACAAGCCTATCAATGATAAAGCGTCCGGCTATTCTTTCAAATATTGACACTGTTTATTTTGTACCGGTCTTTTCTTTTGACAGATATTCTTGTCTATGCTATACTTTGCACATCGAAGGGGAGTAGTTTGATAGACAATGTCAACAAACTGGTATATCCTGGCATTGTCCGCTTTTATGCGTAACGAGACCTTTGGTGTATAACACTACACCAAAGGTCTTTTTTTAATGGAGGGAAATATGATGATGTTACTTATTCTTACACTTGTACTTGCGGCTGTGCTGATTTACCTAAGCTGTGAATACTTTGTCAATGGGATTGAATGGGTGGGCCGAAAATTTCATATTGCGGGGAATACAGTTGGAACGGTTCTTGCTGCCATTGGTACAGCTTTGCCTGAAAGTATTATTACGCTTATTGCCGTCGCTTTTGGCGTAACGGAAAGCCAGAAGGATATTGGTGTCGGTTCGGCTCTTGGCGGTCCCCTCATTTTGAGTACCATTGGTTATGCCGTAGTAGGCTGGTGTATTTTTGCTTCTTCTAAAGGTCATGTCCGTCGACGGTTAGCTATTGATTATGGCAAATTGAGTAAAGATCAGTTATGGTTTTTGGGTATCTTTATTTTTAATGCAGTCTTAGGTTTTACCACATTTGCTGGTAAATATTTGGCGGCTATTTTACTTTTCGCTGTTTATGCGCTTTATTGCCACAAAGAGATGTGTGTGGAATGTGAACTGGAACGCCCAAGTTCTGAACCGTTAAAAATTCGTTCAAAGCAGGCAGAACCTGAAACAAAATGGGTCCTTGTTCAAACAATCGGATCACTACTCTTTATTTGTTTAGGTTCCCAAATTTTTGTGAATCGATTGGAAGTATTCAGTGAATTACTTGGTGTTCCCTCACATATTATTGCGCTGTTTTTGAGCCCTATTGCAACAGAGTTACCCGAAATACTCAATGCCATCATCTGGGTTAGACAGGGGAAAATATCGCTGGCTTTAGCGAATGTGAGCGGATCTATGATGATTCAGGCCACCATTCCCAGTGCTTTTGGGCTACTGTTTACGCCATGGCGTTTTGATAGCTATCTAGCTATGGCTGTTATTGCAACGATTGCTTCGATTGCTTTTTTGCAAGTTACCCTGAAAAATAATCATTTTTCAGCAGGGCGGTTATCTTTTGCCGCTGTCTTTTATATGATGTTCGCTGCAGGAGTTTATTTTTTCAGTCAAGGATTTTTTCGTGAATTTGTTATTTCATCGATAAAATAGCCTGAAAATGCTTTGAAAGCAGAAAGGATATCGTTGAGTGTACCTATAATTATGTAAGGTAGTTGATTATTATGAACATGAGGTGGAAGCATGAAAGTATTTGTTTGGCTTCATAACCGTAAATTTCATAGTTATAGTATGATAGAAGAGCCTGTTATCCATCAAGATTTATATACCGATGCGATTGCTGTCATTATGGCAGAGTCACTTGAACAAGCCTTGCAGCTTCTTGACAGGCAACAATTGGGCTGGCGCATTGAAGATCTAAAAAAGTTAACACCCCTTGTTTTTGATTGCGCTGGAAGTCCACAGGTCATCTACCAAGCTGTTCGTGGTAATTAGTTTTCTTTAGGAGGAAAAACGATGCTTTTTGATACTCATTTACATACGTGCTTTTCAACGGATTCTGAAATGACTCTTGACGAACTGAAAAAAGAAATGAGTCAGCAAAATTATGGTGCCATTATAACGGAACATATGGATTTGCATTATCCTGTTTCAGGTAAATTTACTTTTTCTATTGACGATTATTTTTCTCTTTACGGACCTTATCGTAACAAGGCTTTGTTACTCGGTATTGAAATTGGCTTAAGGCAAGATTCACTTGCTGAATATAACCAGGTAGTCCGTGAAAGTCCATTTGATTTTGTGTTGGGTTCCATTCATGTTGTGGACCAGCATGATCTGTTTTATCCGCCTTACTATGAGGGGCGGAGCAAACAGGAAGCTTATGAACGCTATTTTCGTACGATGATTGATTGTGTGAAAGCCTATGATTTTGTGGATAGTTTGGGTCATATCGATTATATTGCGCGTTATGCGCCTTATGCGGATCCTGAGATTTATTATCATGATTTCTCCGATGTTATCCAGGAATTGCTTACAGTTGTTGTACAGAAAGATATTGCTCTTGAGATCAATACGCGACGTTTTGATGATCGGCAGGTTATGGAACATTTGTTGCCCATTTATCAAAAATTTCATGATCTTGGTGGAAAATATGTTACGCTTGGTTCAGATGCCCATCGACCCACGGCTGTTGCTAATCACCTTCAAGATGCTTGGCAGCTTGCACAGCGTTGTAGTTTGCAAGCCGTTTATTATCAGGGGCGGCAAAGAATGATGTTGACAGAATAATAGTGCCGGAAAGTTGTGGATACTCGTGGGTTATGAGAGCATGAAAAACCATATTGTCGTTTTTGGAATTGTAAGTTTGATTGGGTTCTTTTGTTGGTTACCGTTGACTTTTGCCAGTCCCTTTTTTCTTAACTATATCGTCACTCCAGCTATGAATACCGTGACAATTGCAAAACGTCCGCTTGTTACTTGGACGTTTTCTGCCCCTATAGCGCCAGCTGTTGTGCGCTTGTTTCTAGATGATCAGGAAGTAATGGCTTGGTGGGATCCTATTCACCAAACCTTGTCTTATAAGCCGCCAGCAGAACTTGACGGGGGCGCCCATTTTATGTGGTGTGATCTTTTTTTCGATGGTTACCAACCCATGCATTTTGAATCGCAGTTTGACATTGTTACGCCCACTGCAGATATAGCCCCAAGTTCTCCTAGTGATGAGCAAGTCCAGTTGAGAAAGGCCGCTTTGCAGGCTTTAAATCAGCTTCGACAACAGGTAAAGTTACAGCCGCTCGTTTTACAGGAAGAGTTAAATAATGCAGCTCAAAGCCATAGTAATTATATTAGCCGTTATTTTCCCCAGACGGTTACTTTAAGTATTCACCAAGAACAGTGGGATAAGCCGGGATATACAGGTAAAAGTGCCGTGGAGCGCGGGGCATATTTTGGCTATTTTGGCCGAATTGGTGAGGTCATTGATCCAGGTGGGGCTTTTACGCCGGAACGAGGTGTGATTGGCCTCTGCGATAGTCCTTATCATCGGATCGTTTTATTAAATCCTAATTATCATGATGTAGGAATTGGGTTTAGCAGTCATGGCGATGGTGCTGACAATGTCCTTGTAATTAATGCTGCTACAAGAGAATTCGATGGTAATAATCCCATCATCACCTATCCTTATGAAGATCAGGGGGATGCTAAATTGGGTTGGTATGTGAGTGAAGTACCGAATCCTCTGCGCTTTTTTGGGATTGACAGCCAATTTGTGGGTTATCCCATTACAATTGGTGTTTATTCATCTAAAATTAAAGAGTTTCAATTAATTACGGCTTCTTTACAAGATGAACAAGGCAAAGATGTCCCAAGTTATATTGTTGATTCGAGCTTGGATACAGTCAAGTCACAAGTCTTCATCATTCCTAAAGAGGCGTTAAATTTCGCTGCCACTTATCATGTAGCAGTCAAAGCGCGGTTGCTTTATAATGATGATAGTGATGAACTTTGGGAAAAATCCTGGCAGTATCGAACGGTTTCTAATTTAGCCATTGAATCTATGGCAATAGAACTGTCTGCCTTAGATACAGGTGGAACAGCTGAACTTGTGAGAGTCTCGCTTAATTGTGGCGATTTAGCAGATATGACTTATGAACTTGTTCCTGAGGGACAGACTCAATGGATTGAGCGTTGGGAGAATAGGACTAAACAATTTAGTTTTTATAGCAAGATTTTACCTGAAGCTGACTATGATTTGATTCTGCGTGCAAATGGATTAGAAAGCCATATTCCTGTTGAAATTTATACAAGGGATGGTAAAAAGCAAATAAAAATTCAGGAGTGAATTACGTGAGGTAATCATGGGAACAAATCGTTATAAAGCAACAATTACTTTAATTGTGTCCGCTTGTTTGTTTTTATTGAGCCTTCCTTTTGCAAAAGGTTTGGTGGGCGGACTGATTTTTAGTGCTGCTTCGGCCGCTTTAGTGGGTGGTATAGCTGACTGGTTTGCTGTGAATGCGCTTTTTCGTCGCCCCCTTGGCATTTCTTTTCGTACGGCTATTATTCCGCGCAATCGTGAACGAATTTTTAATGATATTGTGGATATGGTGGAGAATCGTTTACTGACCAAGGAACATGTGAAAGAACAAATTGCGCGACATAATATGTCTGTCATTGCCATTGACTATTTAGAAAAATCTGGAGGACGCCAAAAAATTCATCTCATCATGCGTAATGTCGTTGAAGACTTGCTTGGAAAAGTAAATCCCAATGACTTTGGCCGGGTTGTAGAAACAGGTGCTAAGCGTTATATTCAGTCAGCTAATCTGGCCCCTATTGTAGCACAGACTTTGCGCTGGCTTTTAGAGCAAGGTTATGACAGGAGGATTAGTTTATTTTTACTTGATGAATTGATTCGATTTTGTCAGCTGCCCTATTTTTCCAATTGGCTGCAGGATTTGATTGAACAGTCGAAAATAGCTTATACAGCAGGGAAGAGTCAACGTAAATTGGCTCTTTGGCTACTTGATTCAGGCGGCTTGTCTACATTGAC
Source organism: Pelorhabdus rhamnosifermentans (assembly GCF_018835585.1). Lineage (NCBI taxonomy): Bacteria > Bacillati > Bacillota > Negativicutes > Selenomonadales > Sporomusaceae > Pelorhabdus > Pelorhabdus rhamnosifermentans. Next base: position 74,738 of record NZ_JAHGVE010000016.1, on the reverse strand, counting down.
GATGCGTGATACAGCACTTGCTGCGCTTCTTCATTATTTAGAATTACTTAAACAGCCAGACAGTTATTTACTTAAAAATCAGCGATTATGGCTGGAGAAGCTGATAAATCAGCTGGAAGAAACCCCTGAATTATTAGAAAAGATAGCCTATATCAAGCAAATGTTATTAAAGCAGCTACCTGTTCGCAGTTTAGTTAGCGAATTTATTTGTCGTGAGCGGGACAGGGCTGAGCATGAAGAGGGCTTCTTAGTGAGCCTTTTGCATCAGTTGGAAATGCAACTGGATGTTATGTTAAAGGCATTTAAAAATAGCGAGGGTCAACAAGATAGTCTTGATCATTTAATGAAAAGAATCTTATTTTCTGTCATTGACCGTCATCACCAACAGCTGGGAAGTCTTATTCGAGAAAATCTTAATACCTATACAAATGACTATTTTATTGAGTTTATCGAAAATAAAGTTGGCGATGATTTGCAAATGATCCGGATTAATGGGTCTGTTGTAGGTGGAACAGTGGGACTTATTTTACATGCAGTAAACTTGGTCATCAAGTAGGGGGGGGGGATATGATGAATCAAGCCAATATTGCGCTGGCTATTTCGGGTGTTCTCTATGTGTTTTCATGCCTTCTCAGCGTGTATTATCCAGGAATGTTTGCTGTTGAGCTATTTTCTGCTGTCAGTGAGGCGGCGCTTGTGGGCGGAATTGCCGATTGGTTTGCTGTTACGGCGCTATTTCGCAAACCTTTCGGGTTTCCTTATCATACGGCACTGATTGCAAGCAATCGGCAGAAACTTATCGCAGCTACAGCACGTATGGTACAAAATGAGCTACTCAGTACATCGTCGATTCAACAAAAAATTGGCCAAGTTTGCTTGGTTGATTTATTTATTCATTGGATAGAAAAGCAGGGCGGCAAGGTCCTGATTGCGAATACGCTTGCTCGTTATACTATCCATGCAACGCAGCAGATAGATCTTCATGAATTAGCAAAGTCGGCTCAAAATATGATGAGAACCGCTCTGCATTCTTGGAAATTTGTGCCTGGCCTTCGGACACTGGGGCTTACTATACTTGAGCGTAATCAAGAAGAAAGAGTTATTCAGTTTCTATTAGGCAAAATGAAAATGAAAGTAGCCCAGATAGATACATACAAAGTGATTTATTCTTATCTCCAAAGTTATGCTGAAGAGAAAACGGCGGCGCAGCGCAGTACGACTTTTGGCTTTCTTGCTGAACTATTTTATGAAGGTGCCAAAGTTTTTGATGCGATTAATTTAGAGGATGCGGCCAAGGCTTTGCAACAGGAAATATATGCGACTATTCAAGATCTAGAAGAAAAAGATCATCCTTTAAGATTATGGCTCAAACAAAATTTGCAAGATGCCATCGAAAAACTTGGACAGGATTCTGTGCAGACCGCTGAAGTAGAAAATTGGAAAGATGCATTAATTGATAGGATTGATTTTATCCAAGTACTTGAACCTTTTTTTTTGTATTTGTTGCAGCCCAATTTAAATGAAGGTGAAGGAACGCTGGCTTTTATACAGAATCATTCGATGCTTGAACAGGTTAAGTATTTTACTAAGAAATCTCCAATTATGGGCTGGGTATTTATGCAAAGCGAACGGTATTGGGGTCTTTTTTTACAGGATAAAGGCAAACAGGCTTGGTTAGAACGGTATTTTCAGGACGCAGTTTGCCATGGTGTCGAAAGCCAGCATGAATTTATTGGCTCCATCGTGAAGAGTGTTTTAGAACAGCTATCAAATGAAGCTTTAAATAGACTTATTGGAGATAAAGTAGGGGAAGACTTGCAATGGGTGCGTATTAATGGTTCTATTGTGGGCGGTCTTGTGGGTCTGTGCTTATTTCTGTTTTTGCATTTTATTTATGGGCCTTGGCTGTTACCTTGGATGAAGCCATTCATTGGGTAGTTCTAGCTGTGGCGACTAGGAGGAATTATGGCTAATTGGGATTTCTTAAAAAAAATACCATTCTTTCAAGAACTTTCTGACCGGGATTTAGCTGTTATTGGTGATTTGACGATTATGCGGAACTACAGCAAAGATACCGTTATTTTTATGGAGGCGCAGCAAGGCGAAGGTTTTTATTATGTGCAATCAGGTAAGGTGAAAATTTTACATACTTCTCTTGAAGGTCAGGAACATATTGTTCATATCGTAGGGCCGGGTGAGGTATTTGCTGAGGTCTTATTATTTCAACGCAGAGGGTATCCGGCTACAGCTGTGGCATTAGAAGATTCAAAGATCGGAATGATTAAAAATTATGATTTAGAGCAGGCTGTGCTCCGCTATCCACAGTTGGCTCTGCAGTTGATCAAAATCTTAAGCCAGAAACTTCTACAGGCTCAACAGAAAATTACAACCTTGGCCTTTTCTGATACATCTGCTCGGACGACAGAAAATTTGATTCAACTGGCTCGACAATATGGTAGGCAGACCGAACAGGGTGTGGAAATTGATCTTTCTATGACGAGACAGGAATTAGCGAATTTAGTGGGCACTTCACGTGAAACCGTGACTAGGGTCTTGAGTGCATTAAAGAAGTCTAAAATGATTGATTTAGTGGATCATAAAATTATTATTTTAGCGTGGGATAAACTTTTACATCGGTAGTTGTAACAAGAAAGTGTTCGAAAGACGCCTTGATTCCAGCGATAAATCAGGGCGCTTTTTATGCACGTTGTTTGTTATAATATGTAAAAAAATCAAAAATATGGTATATTATGGTTTATTGTAAGAAATAAGAGGAAAAAATATTCTATTTAATCGTATTTTTTTGTCGACTTAATGTCATAAAATCAGACATTTTTTAAATAAAAAGCATTCAATTGTAAGCCTGTTCTTACGTTCAATCGACAAGGTAAGTGTTTATTTGAAATCTTTATTACTATTTGTGTCGGATTTATAGGGTTTTTGCGGGGAGTAAAAAAGCAGGAAATACATTATTTTACAAGAATGTTATTCATCACCTCATAAAATAAACAGGGGGAGGATGGAAAATGATGATTGCCGAAGGGTTTGCTGCGAAAGAATTGACAGGCATAATCAAAGAGGAAGACGGAGACTATTTAGATGCGGCAAAGTCTGGTATTTTATTTTTAGATAAGTCATTTCGTATTGTAACGTTAAATAAGGAAGCGGAAAAAATTTGCTCTGTTAAGCGCAGTCGGGTTATTGGTACTCAGGCCGAGATATCCCTTAGGCATCTAGGGGAGAAATTTGTAAAAATTTTTAATGCTCACGAATATAATGATTTTTCGACAAATATTAAAGTAAAATCGATGGGGAACATGGTTTATGTTCAAGTCGATGTATTGAATTTGCATGACCTTTTTGGCAAAGCCATCGGAGTTATTGTTATTTTGCAAGATGTTTCAGCGATTCGAGCCGCGTTTAAACAAATTCAAACAACGAAAATGCTTATGTCCTTAGGTGAAGTAGCGGCAGGCGTGGCTCATCATATCCGAACGCCTTTAACTACGATTAACGGCTATTTGCAAGTGATGCTCAATCGGTTAGAGGATGAGCAGTATGTTGTAAGGCGAGAGGTACTGGAGACATTGCTTGAAGAGACAACTTATATTAATGATGTTGTCAAAGAATTGGTTTTATTTGCTAAACCCCCCATTAATAAAATGAATAACGTGAATATCAATAAAGTTATTGGACAATCGTTACTGTTGAATTTTCGTGATCTTGGAAGTGAAAAGGTTCAAATCAACAAGAGCTTGACTGAAGGACTGCCATTGCTTCACGCAGATGGCAATTTACTGAAACAAGCCTTTGTGAATATTATCCAAAATGCTCTGGAAGCCATGCCTGAGGAAGGCATACTGACAGTCAAGTCATGGTTGCATGCAGAGCTTAACATGATTGTTGTGGCTGTTACGGATACAGGTTCTGGTGTTGCGAAAGAAATATTTTCTAAAATATTTGAACCTTTTTATACATCTAAGCTGGATCATATGGGACTAGGCCTGCCTATCGCGCATCGCATTATTACCGAACATGGCGGATTTATTCATATTAGTGATGAAGATGAGGGCGGGACGAGGGTTCATGTCTACCTGCCTGTGATTGATGAGAAGCTTCGCTATTTTCCAGAAGTGCATCAACAAATTTTAAATTTGCAGTAAAAAAACGAATAACCAAGCAATCATAAGTTTTGGGACTTTCTCATATATAGGTTAATGTGTTAATCTTATCTATGAGAGGATGTCTGGTCATGAAACAGCTGATTGTCTTGGTCTTATTTTTTTGTTCTTTATTATTTCAATTTTGTGATGCTGCAGCTTTAGCATCACCGTCCATTGTTGTAAATTTACCCAGTCGTACTTTATCTTTATTTAAGGATGGCAGTCTTGTTAAGGTATATTCTGTTGCCATTGGCAGTCCGGCGACACCAACCCCTTTAGGTGCATTTAAAGTTTTTAATAAAGAAGTAAATCCGAGCTGGTATCCTCCTGGCAAGGATTATCATATCGACTCGGGTCCGGATAATCCATTAGGTTATCGCTGGATGGAATTTTCTCCTACTTACGGCATTCATGGAACAAATCGTCCGGATTCGATTGGCACTGTTGTTTCGAATGGTTGTATTCGCATGAATGAAAGGGATGTGGATGAACTCTTTGCGCAAGTGCCGCTTGGTACGCCTGTTACGATTATGTATGATCGCGTGCAGGTACGACTTGACGCCGTAGGACAAGCTAGTGTTGGCATATACCCCGATGTGTATGGTGTGGGTGGCGTGACAGTGGGCAATGTCAAAGCGGAGTTATCTCAGTACGGATTAGCTGATTTTGTGAGTGATGATAAAATCAGTCAACTCGTGGATGACGTCAGTGGTGTGCAGGTAATTGTAGCAACCGTCTGTGCCTTAAAAGTGAATGATCGGTTGCTTGATGATAAAGTTGTTATGGATGGTAGCAGGGTGTCCGTTCCCGTTGATTCGGTAGCTAGGGCGCTCAAAAAAACATTTTTGTTTGATGAAAATAATCACGTCGTGAGAATGCAAGCGAAAAGTGTGCCAGGCGTGCGCCGTGGGAGCCACATTTATGTTGTACCGGAAGATATTCAGACATTATTTGGTGGGTCTGCGGTATTGAATAGCGCCAAAAATGAATTTGTTATTCAAGCTCTCCGTGTCAAGGTGAATGATAAGCCTTATGATATGGATATTGAGCAAGTGGGGCCGATTTTAGCTTTGCCTGTTGAAAAGGTAGCGGAATCGTTAGGTGTGAAACTCTTGTATTCCAGCAATCGAGATCACGTCTTTGTGGGTGGACAAGAAGTGTTGGTAACGTGGATTCAAGGACAGCCTTATCTTCAAATTAATAAAATTAATGAGTTTTTCGGTGCCTGTGTATATTATAATGAGCAGGCACAAACAATTGAGCTAACCTATCCGGCTCCATAAAAAAAAGACAGGATTTTTTCTGTTGCTTGCCTAATATAGTGTTCATAGTCAATTAAGTAAGGAGTGGGCGAATGTCCGAAAAAATAATAATTATTGATGGCAGTAGCTTAATGTATCGTGCTTTTTTTGCTTTGCCGTTGCTTACGACAGCATCTGGGCAGTATACGAACGCTGTCTATGGTTTTACAAACATGCTGGTGAAATTAATGGCTGATGTGAAGCCTGATAAAGTCGTTGTGGCTTTTGATAAAGGGAAGCTTACCTTTCGTAATGACCTTTATGCTGAATATAAAGGGGGGAGACAGGCAACCCCTACGGAACTGTCTGTTCAATTTCCTCTTATTCAACAAGTTTTAGCATCACTTGGTATTGCTGTATTAGAACTCGCTGGTTATGAAGCAGATGATATTATTGGTACACTAGCCTGTCAGTCCCGTGAAGCAGGACAGGACGTTTTGATTGTCACAGGAGATCGCGATGCCTTGCAACTTGTAGGCGATTCTGTTCAGGTTCTTTTGACAAGAAAGGGCATTAGTCATATTGAACAGTTTGATGCGCAGGCTGTACAGGAAAAGTATGCTGTCAGTCCGGCGCAAATTATTGATTTAAAGGGACTTATGGGAGATGCATCCGATAATATTCCCGGCGTGTCTGGTGTGGGCGAAAAGACAGCTGTGAAGTTATTAGCCCAGTTTGGGACGGTAGAAAACTTATTGGATCATATTGATGATGTATCAGGTGCTAAATTAAAGGAAAAGCTTTACTTGCATGCGGATTTAGCGAGATTATCAAAAACATTGGCTACGATTGATTGCCATGTGCCTCTTGAGGGGCTGCCGGCCGATTTTACTGTCCGACCAGATGAGGCGAAAATGAAGCAATTGTTTAGTGAACTTGGCTTCAAGTCTCTTCTTGCGCGATTCGTAACCTCTTGTGACGAGTCGGCGGAAATAGTAACGTGCCCACAGTCTGAGTGGGACTGTAGCTTTCAAACGATTGATAGTTCGGATTTGGCTGCTCAGGTCAGTGCAGAACTTCGCCAAGCAGGGGAATTTGTCTTTTGTCCCTTGTGGCAGGGAAAAGTACCTGAGCTTGAGCTGACAGGGGTTACAGTTTTAGTTAAAGAAAAGCTATTCTTTTTTCCAATGGAGTATTTGCCTGTAATGGTTGAACTATGGGCGGATGAGACGATAGCAAAAATTACGCATGATGCCAAACCAATTTATCAGTATGGAAAATTGCAGCAATTTGCTATTCGAAATCTCTTGTTTGATGTCTCTCTTGCCGCCTATCTTGTCGATCCTGCTGCTAGTCAGTACAATTTGGCTGACTTAAGTGCTAAGTATTTAACTGAAAGCTTTCCGGCAGAAGAAGAGCTGCTGCTTGGTGCAGCGCGAGACACACAGGCTCTTTCACGACTTTATCCATTATTATTGGACAAACTTAAAGAAGCCAATCTTCTCACGTTATATCAAGAAATTGAATTGCCATTGCAAGAAGTGTTGGCTGCTCTTGAAGTGACAGGTATTACAGTAGATCAAACCGGTCTTATTGTCATGAACACAGCCATAACGGAAAAAATAACGGCCTTATTGACAACGATTTATCAGCTGGCTGGTGAAGAATTTAATGTCAATTCTACGAAACAACTCGGTCGAATACTATTTGATAAACTGAAGCTGCCTGTACTTAAAAAAACCAAAACAGGCTACTCGACAAATGCTGAAGTATTAGAACGCTTGGCTGTGGAGTTTCCCCATCCTCTACTTGCAGATCTGTTAGAATATCGCACATTGACGAAACTAAAATCAACTTATCTTGATGGCCTGAAACCGCTCATTCATCAGGAAACAGGCAGAATTCATACGACATTTAATCAAACGGTGACGACAACAGGCAGACTCAGCAGTTCGGATCCGAACTTGCAAAACATTCCGGTTCGTTCGGAAGAAGGACGCAAAATTCGCAGTCTTTTCATTCCCGGTGGAGAATGGCAGTATCTTATGTCAGCCGATTACTCGCAAATTGAACTGCGCGTACTGGCTCATATGTCAGGCGATATGAATCTCATTGAGGCTTTTAAGCATAATCAGGATATTCATTCCCGTACAGCAGCTAAGGTTTTTGGTGTGGATGTTACAGAAGTGACAAGTGAAATGCGTTCGCGGGCCAAAGCGGTCAATTTTGGTATTGTTTATGGTATTAGTGATTATGGCTTATCACGGGACATTCATGTGACAAGAAAAGAAGCGGCCCAGTATATTGAAAGCTATTTTGATATGTATCGTGGCGTAAAGGAATTGATGGATAGTATGGTAGCGAAAGCCCATGAAGAGGGATTTGTGACAACGATGTTCGGGCGCCGCCGTTATTTGCCTGATATTAATAGTCGCAATTTTAATTTACGTTCTTTTGCTGAACGCACGGCAATGAATACACCTATTCAGGGAACAGCCGCCGATATTATTAAAAAAGCCATGATTACTGTTTATGATAAAATCAATCAAGAAGGGCTCCAGAGTCGCATATTGCTCCAGGTTCACGATGAACTTGTTCTCGAGGTAACTGAAAAGGAGATACCTCGTGTTGCAGCGCTAGTCAAAGAAACAATGGAAAATATTGTTTTGTTACGTGTTCCTCTTGTCGCTGATGTAAAGGTCGGTCCCAATTGGGCTCTGGCTAAATGAGGAGGGACTGCTATGCCTGAAATGCCAGAAGTAGAAACGATTCGGCGGCAACTGGCCGATAAACTGTTAGGTCATACCATTATGGATATGGATATTCGTTTGTCGCGTTTATTTAAATGGCCTGAAGCAAGTGAGGTAAAAGCGCATTTAATTCATCAAACAATTGTTGCCGTAACAAGGCGAGGAAAATATTTGCTTTTTACGCTTTCTAATGAGAAAATTCTTGTTGTTCATTTACGTATGACAGGGCGGCTGCTTTATCAAGCTAAGCAGGAACAAGAAGATGCTTATACAAGAATTGTGTTTTATTTAGAGAATAAACATGTGCTTATCTATGCCGATACGCGTACCCTCGGGACGCTCTATGTCATGAGCGAACCAGAACTTGCACGCATTTCGGGTCTTGCCACCATGGGGCCAGAGCCTTGTTCAGCAGGATTTACGCGGGAATATTTGAGCCGAGGGTTGGCTAAACGTCATGGAAATTTAAAGGCTCTGCTACTGAATCAACAATTTATTGGTGGATTGGGAAACATTTATGTCGATGAATGTTTGGCTGTGGCGGGCATTAGTCCCGAGCGTAAGGCATCAAGTTTGCTAGGGTGCGAAGTAGATAAATTGTACGAAGCAGTAAATCGTGTTATTCAGGAAGGACTTGAAGATGGGGGAACAACTTTTCGTGATTATCAAAATAGCGAAGGAAAAAGCGGTTCCCATCAGGATCGATTATGGGTGTATGATCGTACAGGGCAGCCTTGCCGTCGTTGTGGAACTGCCATTATGAAAAAGGTTGTGGCAGGGCGTGGAACGCATTACTGTCCGCATTGTCAGCATTAGAGGAGGGGCGTATGATGCGTTTCATTGGTTTAACAGGCGGGATTGCCAGTGGGAAAAGTACAGTAAGTGCCTTGCTGAAAAAACAAGGTGCCTTTATTATTGATGCGGATCAGATTGCCTATAACGTTGTTGAACAAGGCGAACAGGCTTATAAGGATATTGTGACTGCTTTTGGAGGCGATGTTGTTTTAGCGGATGGCAGGCTGAATCGGCAGAAGCTTGGGGCTTTGGTGTTTCAAGATGCGAAAAAACGGGCATTACTAGAGAAGTTTACTCATCCGCGTATTGAAGAGAGAATCGTTGAACTCATAGAATTTGCCCAAAAAAATTCATATCCAGTGATTATACTTGATATGCCCTTGCTTTTTGAAACGGGCTGGGATAAAAGAGTGGATGAAGTTTGGGTTATTCAGGTAGATGAATCAATACAACGGCAGCGGTTAATGAAGCGCAATTCCTTTTCGGAGCAAGAAGCTACGTTGCGTATGAAGGCCCAGAAATCACAGGTAGAAAAAATTCGTAAGGCCGATCAAGTGATTGATAATAATGGCGATTTAGCAAAGCTGCAGGCTGAGATTTTACGAGTTTGGGCACAGGTAATGCAGTGACTTTTTACGGAGGATGGTATTTTGGGTAAGATGACTTGGGCCCGGTTTTTAATGATTACTCTATTAGTTGGTATGCTAGGTGCATATGGTGTTTTTCAAAGCACTTGGTTTCAAAAAGAGTATATATATCCTTTTAGTTATCAGACGGAGGTTTATCGGTATTCGGAGCGTAATAAACTGGACCCCTATTTAGTAGCGGCAGTGATCCGTACAGAAAGTAAATTTATTAATATGGCTCGTTCTCCGAAGGGCGCTATGGGACTCATGCAAATGATGCCAGATACGGCAGAATGGGTGGCACAACAAATTGACTATTCGAATTTTGAAGTTGCTCAGCTCAATGACCCGGAAGTGAGCATTCGTTTTGGCACGTGGTATTTGTCTTCTGTAAAAAAAGAATTTGGTGGTAATGAAGTGCTTATGCTTGCCGCGTATAATGCGGGCCGTGGCAATGTGAAATCGTGGATGAAACAATATCATTGGACAGCAGATTTTCAAGCAGTGGATCAAATTCCCTTTAAAGAAACACGTGAATATGTGAAACAGGTTTTGCGTGATCGCCAGCGTTATCAGATTCTTTATCAAGAGGGCAAGCCATAACTATATCAATCCTGCCTATCAAAAGAGTGCATATCAGATAAAAATGATATGCACTCTTTTGATTCTTTGTAGGGGTATATTTTTTAGTTGACATTTTTTCAGGATGCGGTATAATAGAGTTTGTCGGTATAAGAATATCTCTTGTTTATAACGTAAGTTGGGGCAGGGAGACATCCTTATCATATGTATTCAAGTTTATCCTGTGCGGCCGTGGCGGAACGGCAGACGCGCTAGCCTCAGGAGCTAGTGGGGGCAACCTCGTGGTGGTTCAAATCCACTCGGCCGCACCATTAAAATAATAGTAAGATGACTTGATGGCATATTTTATGCGGTAGTGGCGGAACGGCAGACGCGCTAGCTTGAGGGGCTAGTGGGGGCAACCTCGTGATGGTTCAAATCCATTCTACCGCACCACAATTGATAATCAAGACTTCTAGAATATCTAAGAAGTCTTCTTTGTTTTATATATTGATTTAGTTTATGATTTTAAAGGGAAGTCTTAAACGCGAAAGGAGAAGCTATGACAACAGAACGTAAAGAATTAAATAGCTACACCTTGACATCCGAGGAAATTGAGAAATTATTGAAAGACGAATTTGGTGATAAGGTTGCGCCAATGAACAGAGCCAAACTTGCCAAGCAAAATTTGCAGAGAATGAAAAATCGCGCTAGACAGTAAGTGTAAAACCTTTTCAGGATTTCTGAAAGGGTTATTTTTTTTAGTTGCGTCAAGCTTTAGTATAGGAAATACAATTATGTATAAGGCGTATACCTATTGTACTCCGTGAGCGGACCTTGTTATGGAAGTATGTTTAGTAACTTTCGATCATATTTTAAGACTCCCGCTTTTATAAATAAGTATGGAGTATTTGTTTATGAAAAACCTGTTGAGGAGAGAAGCTTTATGAAACGTCTCAAGTTTTTGGTTGTTTCGATGTTCATGTTGACAGCATCGATGGTGCCAGCAAATAGTGGTGTTGCGGCACCACTCAGTGTGATGCCTCATGTGACAACAGAAATGCTTGATGCTTCCTATTGGATTGAAAAACTGAATTACCCCGACCAAGTGATTATGAATAGTAGGGAGATTGAAACATTTAATACCGAAATCATGCGCAAATTACCTACAACTGTTTATGATTTAACATCCTATCCGGATAGCTTGTCTAAGCAGGATTTAGCGAAGTTATTACTGAAATATTCTTTCCCTACGAGCACGCTATTTACGAATGGTCGGGCTATTGAGGCAGCTTATTATGATAATTTAAAAAGCTTGATGAATTTCGAAGGCGTGCAAGAAACGAACAGTGTCCAATTTGGTTTTACAGTAAAACGTGCCGATATTCGTACCTTCCCAACGGATGATGCAGTTTTAGAAAGTGCCGATGATATTGAATTTGACCAATTTCAGGAAACGGCGGTAGGTCCGGCTGAGGCACTACTTGTGCTTCATACAAGTAAGGATGGGAAGTGGTTTTTCGTACAAACCCATGATTATCTAGGATGGATGAAAGCCGACTGCATTGCTGTTGGTAGCAAAGACGAATGGCTCAATTATCAAAAGAGTAATCAATTTTTAGTTGTTACTGGAAATATGCTTCAACTTGGATTTAATGAATATTCACCGGAATTATCAGAATTAGCTTTTGGTATGGGTGCCAAACTGCCTTTAGCAGTGGGTGATGAAATCCCGCGACTTGTTGATAATCAATCTGTTGCTGGCAACTATGTTGTGAAAATTCCCGTGAAAAATCAGGCAGGCCAACTGGATTTTAAATTAGCGTTAGTTAGTGCAGCCAGTGATGTTTATGAAGGATATCTTCCTTATACAAGAGCGAGTATATTGAAACAAGCTTTTAAAATGCAAGGTCAGCGTTATGGCTGGGGCGGTAGTTTTCATAGCCGTGATTGTTCGGCTTTTATTCAGGATATTTATGCTGTGTTTGGTTTCCAATTACCGCGTAATGCGGATGAACAAGAAAATTCAGCAGGGATTACAGTCAATATTCCTGAACAAGCAACACGATTGGAACGTGCTGTTCTGCTGAGCAAGATGAAACCAGGTGCTACTTTACATATGAACGGACATGTCATGCTGTATTTGGGAGAAGAAAATGGTCACGAATATATTGTGCATGATATTGCTGCGCAGGGCGACTCCAAGCACCCCTTACCTGATGGTAAATTAAAGCGCGTACCCATCAATCAAGTGACTGTGACTGATGTAGAATTGCTTCGGTCGAATGGGAAACAATTGCTTGAATCATTGCAGACTTTGAAGCAAATAGAAAAATGAAGTAAAAGGACTTTTTTGTCGCTATTGCGAGAATTAGGGGGGGTTAGTATAAGTATAAATGAAAATTACATATTTATTAATAACTCTATGAAACAGTCTAATTAAATTGACTATATAGATACTCACTGAAGAAAAAGAGGTAAATTCATGAATGAAGAACGTTATTTAAAAAAGAAAATGGGATTTTGGTCTCTTACTGCACTATCTCTCGGGGGAATCATCGGATCTAGCTGGCTCTTTGGTCCATGGGCAACGGCAAAAGTAGCGGGTCCTGCAGCGATTATGTCCTGGCTGATTGGTGCATTTGTCGTTACTCTTATTGCCCTTGTTTATGCTGAATTAGGAATGGTTAAGCCTGAGTCAGGTGGGTTAGGCCGTTATCCCCTTTATTCGAATGGGAAATTGCTTGGTACAGTAGCTAGTTATGCTATCTGGTTTGGCTATTGTGCAACTGCACCGGTGGAATCGGCCGGAGTTATCCAATATGCTCATCATTTTTGGCCAGCACTCTATGATGTAGCGAAGGAGCAACTGACTCCAACAGGTATTCTGGCATCCACTGTTTTGATGATATTCTTTGTTGTTGTTAACTATTTTGGTGTGAAGTTTTTTGCTGTTACGAATACCGTTATTACTACGATTAAATTTATTGTGCCTGCGCTTACGATCCTTGCCTTTTTTATGACGGGGTTTCATTCGGAGAACTTTACAAGTCAAGGGTTTGCCCCTTATGGCTATGGTGCTGGACTAAGCGCGATATTAACAAGTGGAATATTTTTTGCTTATACAGGATTTGGTAATGTAATTATGATGAGCGGCGAAGCTGTTAACCCCAAGCGTAATATTCCCCTTGCTCTGATTACCTCTCTAGTAGTTTCCGCTTTATTATATGCGTTACTTCAAGTTGTTTTTATTGGGGCAGTTCCACCGGAAATGCTTGTTAATGGTTGGAGTGGAATTAAGTTTGATTCGCCATTTGCTACTTTGGCACTTATGGCAAATATGGTTTGGTTGTCTTGGATTATTACAGCGGATGCTATGATTTCTCCATCAGGCTCAGCACTTGCTTATACAGCTGGAACTTCAAGACATGTCTTTGGAATGGCGAAAAGTGGCTTTCTGCCCTCGTACTTTGAAGCGGTTAACAAACAATCGGGTGTCCCAACTCGTGCACTTGCTCTCAATTTTTTGATGGGGCTGCTGTTCTTATTCCCGTTAAAAAGTTGGACAGCCATTGTCGCTATTGTCGGAGCCATTGGTATTTTTAAATATGCTACAGCCTGTGTAACGGTCGTGGTTTTCCGTAAGGTGGGTTTGACAAAAAACAATGGTCTTCCAGGTATGCAGTTTATAGCTCCCTTAGCTTTTGTATTTGCTACGCTGCTTATTTACTGGACAAAATGGAGTAAAGTACAACTTGCCATTATCGGGTTGGCTTTAGGATTGGGGGGCTATTTAGTAGCCCATTTTATCAATAAAAATAAGTCGATAGAAATCTTTGGCGGATTATATTTTGTTTTTTATGTTCTGATGCTTGTTGCCATGTCATCGATCGGAAATTTTGGCGGTGCAGGTCTGATTTCTGAGCCCTATATGTCTATTATCGTGGCAATACTCGGTTTGATTTTTTATTATATTGCTGTCTATAACGGTGTATGGTATATGCGTAAAAAGGGGAATATCGAAGAATTACAAGATAATGAAACACAAAGCGGCTCTTGACAAGCTAAAAAAATGGCATTATACTAATAAAAAATGAACCTTTAATACTAGTCCTGTGAGGCTAGGAAGGAGAGTGATCGTATGGCTAACTATAAGTCTTTTTATCTTTCAACTCTGTTGAACGATGAAAGGACTTTTTTGTTTCTATTGCACGATTTAAGGAAAAATGTTAGTATAAATATGAATTAAAACCGCATATTTATTAATCGTGAGATAGTTTATGTATAATTGAATGCTTTAAACTTGATGATAAAGATTAGCAAGGAAGAGGAGAATCCTTGTTAATAACCAGAACGCTACTTAAAGAGGAGGAACAAAAATGATAAAAACTCCTGTTTCGTTAAGGCGGAAAAACATTTTAGATTTAGCCAGCCTTAGTAAAGAAGAAATTGAATCGATTCTTATTACAGCGAAGGAAATGAAAAATGTTATTAATCGTGACATTAAAAAGGTACCCACCTTACGCGGAAAATCTGTTGTGAATCTCTTTTTTGAACCAAGTACAAGAACAAGAACGTCTTTTGAATTGGCTGGAAAATATTTAGGGGCAGATGTCGTTAATATTACGACATCAAGCAGCAGTGTTGTTAAGGGGGAAAGCCTGCGGGACACGCTCATGACCGTCGAAGCTATGGGGGTTGATGTTATTGTCATGCGCCATAAAGCCGAAGGTGCCGCTCTCTTTGCAACACAGTGTGTCAGCCCTGTCATTATTAATGCCGGTGATGGTGCTCATGCCCATCCGACGCAGGGACTTCTGGACTTATTTACGATGAAGCAGCACTATGATTCGCTGTCAGGTCTCAAGGTGGTCATTGTCGGTGATATTACCCATAGCCGTGTGGCCCGTTCGAATATTGCCGGATTAGCTAAATTTGGTGCCGATGTTCATTTGGCAGGACCCAAAACCTTAATTCCCAAAGATGCGGAAAGCCTGGGTGTTACGGTGCATTATAATGTAGAAGAAGCCTTAAAGGATGCCGATGTTGTGAATGTTCTTCGGATTCAGCTTGAACGGCAAAAAAGTGGACTTTTCCCTTCGCCACGGGAATATGCGCGGATATTTGGCATGAATAGCAAACGTTTGGCCCTTGCTAAGCCCGGCGCCCTGTTGCTTCATCCGGGTCCGATGAATCGTGGTCTCGAAATTTCGCCTGATATTGCCTACAGTGATCAATCGATGATTGCTGGACAGGTACAAAATGGACTGGCTGTGCGTATGGCCTTACTGTTTTTGGTTACGTTAGGAGGGAAGAACATTGAATTACTTGCTTAAAGGTGGCCGAGTGATCAATCCGGCAGAACAGTTTGATGGACTCATGGATGTACTGATTGAAGAGGGGAAGATTGCTAAAATAGGCAAGAAAATTACCGCAAAAGATGCGAAGGTCATGGATATGACAGGTCTAGTTATTACACCGGGCCTGATTGACATGCATGTACACTTAAGAGATCCCGGTCTTGAAGCCAAGGAAGACATGGCGTCAGGTACGCGCGCCGCTGCGGCAGGCGGATTTACGACGATTGCCTGTATGCCAAACACCAAGCCGATTGTGGATAGCTCTATTGTTGTAGAAGGAATTTTGCGAAGAGCCGCTGTGGAGGGACTTGTCCATGTGGCTGTGATTGGTTCAGTCAGTAAAGGGGAGTCAGGCAAGGAATTGGCTGAAATTGGCGATATGATACTTTCTGGGGCTGTGGCCATTTCAGATGATGGTATTTATATTAATCAAGCGAATCTGCTCAAAACAGGGATGGAATATACATCCATGTTTGATCGGATTTTCATTACGCATGCCGAAGAAAAATCCCTTGTTGAAGAGGGGGTTATGCATGAAGGGAAGATATCAGCAAAACTCGGACTGAAAGGGCGACCTTCAATTGCTGAAGATATTGCTGTGGCACGCAATATCATGCTTGCTGAATATACGGACACGAGGCTTCATATTGCCCATGTCAGTTCGCGGGAATCGGTGGAATTAATTCGTCAGGCCAAGGCGCGTGGCGTTAAAGTGACTGCCGAAGCTACGCCGCATCACTTAGCTTTAACAGATGAGGCTGTACTAACCTTTTCGACAGCTGCCAAGGTTTGTCCGCCGCTGCGTTCGGCAGAACATGTGCAAGCTGTTCGACAAGGCTTATTAGATGGAACGATTGATGCCATCGCCACGGATCATGCCCCTCACGCTTTTGAAGAAAAAGATTGTGAGTATAATGATGCGCCCAATGGTTTTGCAGGCCTTGAAACAGCACTTGGTGTTGTGCTTACGGAGCTCTACCATACAAAATTGATGTCCCTGATGGATATTGTTAATAAAATGTCTGTAGCTCCCGCGCAGTTGCTGAATCTCAAGGCCGGTGTGCTGAAAGTGGGCGCAAGCGCTGATATTACGATCATCAATCCTGAACTTTCTTGGACAGTAGATAGCACCGGTTTTTATACCAAAGGAAAAAGTACGCCTTTTGAAGGACGGAAACTTATCGGTAAAGCTGTGGGAACTTTTGTTGGCGGCCGACTCATGATGGAACAAGGAAATGTTTTAAGTGAATAGTGAGGTGTTAGTATGATAGGAAAACTTATTTTAGAAGATGGTACGGTTTTTGTTGGTAAAACACTAGGTCAGGCCGAAACAGTTGGCGAAGTCGTGTTTAATACAGGTATGGTAGGTTATCAGGAAATACTCACAGATCCTTCCTATTGCGGACAGATTGTGACCATGACTTATCCTATCATTGGCAATTACGGAGTGGCTGATCTTTTCAATCAGTCCCGTAAATCTTATGTCAGGGGCTTTATTATTAGCGAACTTTGTGAGCAGCCCAATAGTTATTTAGCTGAAGAATCATTGAAGCAGTTTCTGCTCAGTCAGAATATCCCCGTCATTTATGGCATAGATACGCGGGCTGTGACAAGAAAGATCCGCGCGGCAGGTACCATGAAAGGAATCATTGTTTCAGGTAATATTTCTGATGCAAAGTGTAAGGAATTGCTGTTGACTCAGCTTCCTTGCAATGAAGTAGCCCAAGTCACGACAGAGACGGTTTATACTCTCCCAGGGGAAGGACCGAAAGTGGTTGTTGTTGACTATGGTATTAAACGCAATATTTTGCGTTCGCTGCAAAAAGCAGGTTGCAGTTTGACTGTTGTGCCTGCTAATACTTCGGCAGAAGAAATTCTTTCTTATGAGCCGCAAGGTATTTTTTTATCAAACGGACCGGGCGATCCCCAAAGTCTGCCTGAAGCGATTGCCGAGGTGCAGAAGCTTGTCAAAGTGAAGCCGGTTTTCGGCATTTGCTTAGGTCATCAACTGTTGGCTCTGGCTCTTGGCGCAGACACCTATAAGCTGAAGTTTGGTCATCGTGGCTGTAATCATCCTGTTAAAGATCTTGTAAGCGGCCGGGTTTATATTACGTCACAAAATCATGGTTATGCCGTTGATCCGGATTCACTCGCTGGAACAGATCTTGTGATTACGCACCGCGCTGTCAATGATAAGACAGTGGAAGGGTTAAAACATAAAACTTTGCCAGTCTTTTCCGTTCAATACCATCCTGAAGCTGCACCAGGCCCGGATGAGAATACCTATCTATTTGGTGAATTTATGCAGCTCTTAGCAGGGAGGAACTAATTATGCCGAAATATACGGATATTGCGAAAGTTCTTGTCATTGGTTCCGGCCCTATTATTATTGGTCAAGCCGCAGAATTTGACTATGCAGGTACGCAAGCCTGCCGTTCGCTGAAAGAAGAAGGCATGGAAGTTGTACTGATTAACAGCAATCCGGCAACAATTATGACGGATACGCATATTGCTGATCGTGTCTATATTGAACCTTTAACACTTGATTTTGTTACAGCAGTGATTGAGAAAGAACGGCCTGACGGGCTGTTGCCTACGCTTGGTGGTCAGGCGGGACTTAATCTTGCCGTGGAATTGGCTGATGCCGGTGTGCTGGAAAAATACCAGGTACGTCTGCTCGGCACCCCGCTGGAATCCATAAAAAAGGCGGAAGACAGGGAATTATTTAAAATGACGATGCAGGAAATTGGCCAGCCTGTACCTGAAAGTACTATTGTCGAGTCGCTGGAAGAAGCGCAGGCTTTTGTGCGCGAGATCGGTTTTCCTCTAATTGTAAGGCCTGCTTATACCATGGGAGGCACAGGCGGCGGCATTGTTTGTAATGATGAAGAACTTGTCGATACAGTGACGCGGGGCTTAAAGGCCAGCATGATTCATCAGGTTCTTCTGGAGCGCAGTGTGGCGGGCTGGAAGGAAATCGAATATGAAGTACTGCGTGATGCAGCTAATAATTGCATTACTGTTTGTAATATGGAAAATTTTGATCCTGTGGGCATTCATACAGGCGACAGTATTGTTGTGGCTCCCTCTCAGACTCTCACGGATTTGGAATATCAAATGCTTCGTACCGCTTCTCTCAAGATTATTCGCACCCTCGGTATTGAAGGCGGTTGTAATGTACAATATGCTCTCGACAGTAAAAGCAGTCAGTATTATGTGATTGAAGTCAATCCCCGTGTAAGCCGTTCCAGTGCTTTGGCTTCGAAAGCAACAGGATATCCCATAGCCAAGGTCGCCAGTAAAATCGCCATTGGCTATCATCTCGATGAAATCGTCAATGCTGTCACACAAAAGACGATGGCTTGTTTTGAACCGGCTTTGGACTATGTTGTCGTGAAATTCCCCCGCTGGCCTTTTGATAAATTTGTGTTAGCTAATCGTAACCTTGGGACACAAATGAAGGCTACAGGCGAGGTTATGTCGATTGACAGAACCATTGAAGGTGCTTTGATGAAGGCCGTTCGTTCACTGGAAATTGGATTGCACCGGCTGCACCTGCCTGAGCTTGATGCACTTTCGACAAAAGAGATTAAAGAACTGATTTCCCTTGCTGATGATGAGCGGATTTTTGTTATTGCTGAGGCCCTCAGACGAGGCATCTCCATCGACGCCATACATCAAATTACCAAGATTGACACTTTCTTTTTGGCTAAGATCAATAATATTATTACGATGGAACAGCGTTTGGCTAACGAAGAATTAACCCCTTCCTTGCTGCTTCAGGCTAAAAAGCGGGGGATTGATGATCCGACGATTTGCGAATTTACCGGTCTTGATGCCAAAACTTTGCGGGACTACCGCAAAGAACAGGATGTCGTTCCTTGCTATAAAGTCGTGGATACGTGTGCTGCCGAGTTTGAAGCTGCCACTCCCTACTATTATTCAACTTATGCCATGGAAAATGAGGCTGTACCCACAGCGCGGCGCAAGGTCGTTGTTTTAGGGTCCGGCCCGATTCGCATTGGTCAGGGAGTAGAATTTGATTACTGCTCTGTTCATTCTGTCTGGGCATTGCGTGATTTAGATATTGAATCCATTATTATTAATAATAATCCCGAAACAGTCAGTACGGATTTTGATACAGCAGACAGATTGTATTTTGAGCCTCTTACTGTGGAAGATGTGCTGAATATTTTAGATAAAGAACAGCCTGAAGGGGTCATTGTTCAATTCGGCGGACAAACAGCCATTAATTTAGCGGGCCCGCTAGCAGAGGCAGGAATTAAAATTATTGGCACGAGTGTCGATAATATTGACAAGGCTGAAGACCGTGAACGGTTTGACGAACTGCTAGAACAGCTTCATATTCCCAGACCGCGTGGTAAAAGTGTGGCAAATGACGCCGATGCCTTGGCTGCGGCTGAAGAAATCGGCTATCCTGTTGTTGTTCGTCCGTCTTATGTGCTTGGCGGGCGGGCCATGGAAATTGTTTATAGCAAAAATGAACTCGAAGATTATATGCAAAATGCCGTCAAGGCCTCACCTGAACACTTAGTACTTGTTGACCGCTATATGCAGGGCAAGGAAGTGGAAGTCGATGCCATTTCTGATGGCACAGATATCTTAATTCCGGGTATCATGGAACATATTGAGCGTGCCGGTGTTCATTCCGGTGATAGTATTGCTGTTTATCCGGCTCAGACCTTGTCTGATAAGGTGATTGCGACGATAGCCGATTATACGAAGAAACTGGCGATCGGCCTGGCTGTAAAAGGCTTGATTAATATTCAGTATGTTGTTGTCGATGAAAAAGTGTATGTCATTGAAGTCAATCCAAGATCAAGCCGGACCATTCCCTTCTTAAGCAAAGTGACGAATGTTCCCATGGTCAACGTGGCGACACGGATTGCCTTGGGTGCTACGCTGAAATCGCTGGGCTATCCTACCGGATTGTTGCCTAAGAAACCTTTTGTGGCTGTCAAAGCTCCGGTATTTTCCTTTGCTAAAATGCAGCAAGTCGATATTTCGCTCGGACCTGAGATGAAATCTACGGGGGAAGTCATGGGGATTGACTACTTCTATGAACGGGCCTTATATAAAGCCATTGCCGGTGCAGGCATGAACATTCCTCATGAAGGAAGCGTGCTCTTTACTATTAATGATAAAGATAAACCTGAAGCATTCGCCATTGCCAAGGGGCTGCAAGAAATGGGTTATCAGATTATCGCAACAGAAGGTACAGCCAAATATCTTACGGAGCGGGGCCTTCAGGTTACAAAAGTACCGAAAATTACGGAACAGCCACCTCATATTTTGGATCTCATTAAAGAGGGAAAAATTAATATGGTAGTCAATACCACGACGCGTGGAAAAGAAGAAGAACGGGATGGTTATAAAATTCGAATGGCTACAGTCGAATATGCGGTACCTTGCTTAACTTCTCTTGATACGGCATCAGCCGTACTGCGTGTATTGAAGGCGATGAGTACAAGACGTTCCACTTACGTTCTGGCATTACAAGATTATGCAGAAGGTAGTGATTATTTTGGCTAAATACCAGGAAGGCGCCTTGATTCTTTCCCATGAAATGATTGCGCCCGCTTTACGGAAGCTGGTGCTCTATGCGCCACAGATGGCTACGACAGCGACAGCGGGGCAGTTTATTCATCTTGCCGTAGGCGATGACAGTCATCTTTTGCGCCGTCCCCTGAGTATTGCCGATGCCGATAGTTCTCGCAAGACACTAACCATTATTTATAAGATTGCCGGGAAGGGAACGAAGCAGCTGGCGACGAGGCAAAAGGGAGAATCTATTGACTGTATGGGCCCTCTCGGCCAAGCCTTCACCCTTCAGGGAGAGCATCCCTTACTTGTTGGCGGCGGGATTGGTATTGCTCCCTTGCTTCTGCTTGCTAAATCGCTTTGCCCTAGGCCGAGTGAAGTCTTGATGGGCGGACGGAGCGCAGAAGATATGATTTGGCCAGCTTTATTTGAATCGATATGTGAAAAACTTCATGTGACAACAGATGATGGTACGGCAGGTGTCAAGGGTGTCAATGTTGAATTATTACCCGATTTGTTAAGTAAGGGAAAATTTGACATGATTTATACTTGCGGCCCGAAGCCTATGATGGCAGCTGTTGCCCAACTGGCCAAAGAGTTCCACATTCCCTGCCAAGTTTCATTGGAAGAATATATGGCTTGTGGCATCGGTGCCTGCTTATCTTGCACCTGTGCAAAAACAAATGGCGGCAGGGCCAAAATTTGTACTGAGGGTCCAGTATTTTGGAGTACGGAGGTTTTTGACTGATGAGCAGTAAATTAAGCACAGTATTTGCGGGTATTTCCATGAAGTCGCCAGTCATGAGTGCATCAGGAACATTTGGCTTCGGTCTTGAATACAGCGATTTTGTGCCGCTTCAAGCGCTTGGCGCTGTTGTTGTTAAGGGAACGACGCTTGCACCACGGGCAGGCAATACGGGTCATCGCATTGCTGAAACACCTTCAGGTATGCTCAATTCCGTTGGACTTGAAAATCCGGGTGTAGATGAAGTGATAAAGCATATTTTGCCTCAGCTTGTTCCTTATGAGACGCCTGTGATTGTTAATATTTCGGCAAGTACTGTCGAAGAATACGGGTTACTCGCCAATAAACTTTCTCGTGCTCCTATTGCGGCTTTGGAAATTAATATTTCCTGTCCTAATGTAAAGCAAGGCGGTATGGTTTTTGGAGTGGAAGAGGAAAGTGCGGCAGCTGTTGTTGCCTCAGTCAAGCAAAATACAGATAAACCGATCATTACCAAACTTTCACCGAATGTTACCGATATTGCGAGTATGGCGCGAGCGGTAGAGCAAGCGGGAACAGATGCTATTTCCTTGATTAATACGCTGCAAGGCATGGTCATTGATATTCATTCCTGGCGTCCTGTGCTTGGCAATGTCATGGGAGGTTTGTCAGGTCCGGCTGTCAAACCCGTCGCTGTTCGTATGGTCTATCAAGTGGCTCAGGCTGTGTCTGTGCCGATTATTGGGATGGGCGGAATTACGACAGCCGATGATGCGGTAGAATTTTTTCTGGCTGGAGCCAGTGCGGTTGCAGTAGGTACAGCCAATTTTGCTAATCCGCGGGCTATTTTGGATATTACGCAGGGTCTGGAAGATTATTTATCAATGAAAGGCCTCGACCATGTGAGTCAGTTAGTTGGCCAAGTAAAGCTGTAAGATGAAAGTATGTAAAAGTGAAAGGAATGTGAAAAATTGTGCAGGAAGATTCGCGCTTAATTGCGGCGCTTGATGTGGATACACTTGCTGAAGTGAAAGCCGTGACGGCTGAACTAGGTGAACTTGTTCAATATTATAAAGTAGGTATGCAGCTGTATTACAGTCAGGGCAATGATGTATTGACTTATTTGAAACAGCAGCATAAAAATATTTTTTTAGATTTAAAATTGCATGACATTCCTAACACCGTGGCCAAGAGTGCCGCGGTGTTAGCACGCCTGGGTGTGACTCTCTTAACACTTCATGCGTTAGGCGGTCCGTCTATGCTCAAGGCAACGTGTCAGTCCGTACGAGAGACAGCGAGCGAACTTGGAATAATTCCACCGAAACTTTTGGCTGTAACGATTTTGACGAGCATGAATCAACAGGAGTTAGCCCGTATCGGCTGTGACTTATCTGTTGAACAAGAAGTGTTAAAATTAGCAAGCATGGCTCAAGAAGCAGGCGTGGACGGCATCGTGGCGTCGCCTCAGGAAGCGGGTGCGATTCGTAAACTATGCGGCCCTGATTTCTTGATTGTTACGCCAGGCATTCGTCCGGCGGGTGCGGCACTCAATGATCAGAAACGTATTGCTACACCCGCGCAGGCTATTGCCGCCGGTGCCAGCCATTTGGTTATTGGCAGGCCTATTTTAGCCGCGGCAGATAGACGGTTGGCTGCACAACAAATTCGGGAAGAAATGAGGAATGGAAAATGACAGAAGCTGAAGTAAAAGAATTATTTATCAAAACAGGTGCCATTTTGGAAGGACATTTTCTGCTGACTTCCGGTCGTCATAGTTTGATGTATGTAGAAAAATTTCAGGTTCTTCAGCATCCCAAATATACAGAGAAGTTGTGCAAGGCTTTGGCTGAGCGATTTAAAGATGCGCAGATTGATGTTGTTGTGGGACCTGTAACAGGTGGAATTTTATTGGCTCATGAAGTGGGCAAGGCATTGGGAACGCGTGCCATCTTTACGGAACGTGACAGCGACCTGATGGCTCTTAGACGGGGATTTTTCATCAACCCTGGTGAACGCGTTCTTGTTGTAGAGGATATTGTCACCACAGGCGGATCGGTGCAAGAGGTCATCAATGTAGTAAAAGAGCATGGCGGTATTGTTGCGGGCGTGGGCTTACTTGTTGATCGCAGTGGCGGAAAAGCCGATTTCCATGCGCCGACAGAAGCGCTTTTGCATCTTGATGTGCCGTCTTTCCCTGAATCAGAATGTCCGGCTTGTAAGGCAGGACAAGCAATAACAAAAAGAGGCAGTCGTAAAATCTAGAACTACCTCTTGCAAAGTTTTGCAATATATGATATTATGTAAAAGCTGATTCAAGTGGCCCGGTAGTTTAGTTGGTTAGAATGCCGCCCTGTCACGGCGGAGGTCGTCGGTTCAAGTCCGATCCGGGTCGCCAATTGCGGAAGTAGCTCAGTGGTAGAGCATCGCCTTGCCAAGGCGAGGGTCGCGAGTTCGAATCTCGTCTTCCGCTCCATAGGGGCATAGCTCAATTGGTAGAGTAGTGGTCTCCAAAACCATTGGTTGTGGGTTCAAGTCCTACTGCCCCTGCCAGAAAAAGTACAGAGATGATACGTATTTCGTATCATCTCTTTTTGTGTTTTTAAACAGAAAAAACGGTATTTACTTGGAGGTTTGATATAGGTCATATATTATAAGACCATCTCTTGTATAATGGTACTGAATATGGTACTATGAACGTAAGGGGTTGGTAGTGTGAGTAAGCTAGAAAAATTATTGGAACGAATACGAAACAATCCTAAAACTGTTAGATTCGAAGAATTGGATAAACTACTACTTAGGGCAGGATTTACCAGAAGGCAATCAAATAAGGGAACGAGCCACTTTTATTATACTAAGGGCGATAAAACATTATCAGTTCCTTATAAAAAGCCATATATTTTAAAAGTATATGTTGAACAAGCAATCGAGTTTTTAAGTGAGTGTTTCGATAATGAATAATACCTATACATTCAATTGGAGGTAATAAAATGAAAAACTTTGATTATTATATGAAGTTGCCTTATAGGATTGTAATAAAGCCTTCTGTTGAAGGCGGCTATGTTGCTTATATACCTGAATTAAAAGGGTGCATAACACAAGCGGACACCTTACATGAGTTAGCTGAAATGATTGAAGATGCAAAAGCAGGTTGGATTGATTTAGCCTTGCAAGACGGTAAAAAAATTCCTGAACCTGATGATATTGAAGAATATAGCGGAAAATTCAATGTAAGGATTCCTAAATCATTGCACAAAGATTTAGTTTTGAAGGCAAAAGATGAAAAAGTTAGTTTAAATCAAATGACCACATATCTTTTAGCAAAGGGCTTAAACTCTAAAGTAAAAATATAATTTCTAAATGAGTTAGAAAACTTTTATGCTGAACCGTGTTGAAGGATGTAAAGACGGTTATATTCAAATGGCAAAATTATTCAATATATTGAGTGCGAGATTTTTATTATCGTGAAAAATCAACGAATACGAAAGGAACAAGGGATTTATGATGGCGAGTTTTATCATTACACGATACACCTTGTACAATAGATAATCAAACGAAGATGTTATCCAACGCTGGTTTTAGATCAGTGAAAATGAATTGGAGAGAAGGAAATACAACAATCATTGTTGCTAAAAAATAAGGAATACTAACTATGGATTTCATACAAATTCAATAACACCACAGATTCAAGTTGGGGCGTTAGTATTATCAACATGGTAAGAAACTGGACTTTTTGGCATCAGACAAAGGCTTCACTAGGTTGGCCGTACGGTACCTGGCCGCTGAGAAGCGGTACGTTATCCTTTATTCGCATAACGTTTTAATTCTTGGTAAAAGTTTTCGCGTGTACCGGCTAGTAAGACAACTACTTTTTTATTGTCAGCCTCGAAAATAGAATAAGCTATTTCATAATTAGTCTTATTGTAATACACGTCATAGCCATAAATGCCAGAGAGATCGCCGTGTTTAGCTTGTCCAATATATGGATCTGATTGGATTAGTATGAAGGCATCTTTGAATTTTAAGCGTAATTGTTTATCTTTCAGTTTTTTAAAATAACGTTCAGCAGCGGAACTAAATAATATTTTGTACATAACTTAGTTTTTCTCACCAAAAATATCGTCGAAGGTAGCAGCAGGTACTTCATCGGCAGCAATACGTTCCGCTTCTGCTGTCATTTTGCCAATGGCAGTTTTGATATTTTTAGTATTGACTGCAAATTGCTCTATTAGTTCATGGCCGGATAATCCCTGATCTACAAGTTCTTTTAAAATTTCTACCGAAAACTCATCATGAGTGTTGCGAAATGGGCGAATGACTAAAGAATTATCTTTGACAAAGCATTCGACTTCATTTTCTAGGCCTAGTTGTTCAAAAAATTTAAGAGGAATCGTAATTTGGCGTTTTTTAGAAACGCTAATAATTTTTCGATTCATAGGGTCACGCTCCAATTTTTTTGCGAGCATAGTAAACATCTCCTTTATAATATATGTAAGCACTCACTAAATTATCCTTGAAATTAGTATAACAAAGAAACAAAGAAAAGTCGATAAATGGTAATCATATTGGGCTTTAGTTGATCGCAAAAACTACGTGTTTAGGCGTAGTTTCTGTGATCAAATGTTAGCTTTAAATCAAATGGCATCTATCTTTTAGCTAAAGGTTTAAATTTGAAAGTAAGAATATAAATGTTAAGAAAATACTCACTTTTTAGCCAACTCATGGATTTGTTGCTTGCAAATTCTGGTTGAAGTACTATAATAAAGTTAGGTGGAAATTGAAAAGTCGCCGTGTCCTCAAAGTGTTCGAGCACTTTGAGGCACGAGCAGGTGGTATGCTCACCTACACGTAACAGTTACCTGTCCACGACGATACTTACTATTATACCGTGCGGCCGCTGTGGATTCAAGCGACGGTATGTTCGGTAGATAAAGTAAGTGTAAGTTCGGACTGGATGTAGCGGCTGTATGCAATATTTGCATAGGCAAGGCAGCGATGTCCTATGCCCAAAAATAGAGCACCAAGCGCATGTGTAGGTTGGAAAGAGACCTGGCATGCGTTTTTCGATTTCTTCCTTAGACGGGTTGTGCGGCGGTTAGCCGCCGTTATAACCTGAATCTTGGGGAGGATGAAGGAAATGAGTAATGGTATGCATCTTTTTGAAAGGGTAACAAGAGATTTACAAGTCATGCATAATGAAGAGAATCTGGCGGATTTAAGAACGGCATCAGGTGATTACTATTGTACCAGTCGCAAGATTGAAGTCTTGCAGCAGGAATTAACCGCTGAACTGACGAAAGAGCAAGTCGTAAAACTTCGTGAGCTGCAGGATTATTTTTCATATCTGGAAAGTTCCTCCGGTGATATCTACTATAATCAAGGCTTTGCCGATGGTATCAGTTTGATGATGCAGTCCTTGATGTGGGAGGCCGTTCGCAGCTAGAGGCTTATAACAAGCACTGATTTGGAGCTACCTACGCGTTGTCATGGTATAAATGTAATTTGTAGCATTGGTTGAAGTTTAGAAGAAATTTTTCATAAATGGAAAATCCCATCTTTGTTGTTTAGATGTTACTTTTTAGATATAATAATTATTGTAATTCATATCTTTTATTTTCATTTCGGTGCTAGTGATCATATCATTGAAAGGCGGCCAGAATATGTCTAAGGTTGTTGATTTGAATGCTAATCGGATCAAAGAAATTTTAGCACAAGAAAAAGTTGCTTTAGTTGGCAAGTATCACATATCGGAATTGGGGATTTTTGGATCGTTTGTTCGTGGAGAGCAACATACACGTTCTGATGTTGATATACTTGTTGATTTCAACAAAACAATTAGTGCTTTTCAATTTATTGATTTAAAATGTGAACTAAGTGATAAGTTGGGAGTTAAGGTAGATTTAGTTTCTAAAAAAGCTTTAAAACCGCGAATCGGGAAACATATTCTTGCAGAGGTCGAATATATATGAGTCGAAAAAAAAATCGGGAGTATCGTGATTATATAGAAGATATTTATAATGATTTATGTCTCGTATTAGAATTTACAGAAGGAATGTCTAGTGCTGAATTTATCAATGATTCAAAAACACAGTATGCTGTGTGCAAGGCATTAGAAAATATGGGTGAGGCTAGTAAGCGAATTCCTGAATTTATTCGTAAAAAGTTTCCACAGATTCCTTTTCGGAAAATGGCTGGTTTGCGCGATGTTGTAACACATGATTATGATGGAATTAGTTATGATATGATTTGGGCATTACTTGTGAGAGATTTACCATCGCTAAAGGAAAAACTTTCACAGGTATTAGTGGATGATTTGTAATGCTTATAGGATACGCACGATCGACACGCTGATCGTGCGTATTTTGCATTACAGTGCAAAGAGTAAGGTGTTATTGGAGATGAGTTTTGTCTTGTTTGTTTATTTTAGTTTATATTGCGTTTAGTTAGCGATTTATCTTGTAATGAATAATTTTTGACGATATAATAACTAAAAAGTTATAAATTACCTGGATTCCTAAATGAATGGAAGAGGTGATCATGTATGAAACAAATTCGGATTTTTCATGCGGGAAGTCTGACCTGGCCTTTGCAGCAAATAGCCCGACCTTTTGAAGTGGACAACCCTGGAATGGAAGTGATTTTGGCAGGAAGTGGAGCACGTTTGGCTGCCCGTAAGGTGATGGAAGGACAACCTTGTGATTTGATGGCTTCTGCTGATTATCGCATCATTGAGGATTTGCTAAAACCGGAATATGCAAAATTTAATTTGATATTTGCTAAAACCAAGCTTGTCCTATCTTTTACAAAGCAAAGCCGTTATGGGGAAGAAATCAATGAAGACAATTGGTATGAAATTCTGCTGAGACCCAGCGTGACTTATGGGCATACGGACCCTGAACTTGATCCTGCCGGCTATCGGGCTCGCTTATGCTGGAAATTGGCTGAAACCTATTATAACCAGCCCGGATTGTACCAAAAACTGGTTGGAAATTTGTCGCCTCTCAATATTCTCACTGACAGTCAGATCATTCATGCTCGTATGCAGACAGGCGAACTGGATTATTTCTTTGGTTATGAAGCTACAGCCTGTCGACGAGGCCATTACTACATAAATCTTCCGGCTGCTATTGATTTTTCTACAGTAGATTATGCAGCCAATTATGCTCAGGCCAAATTACAACTTGTCGGAAAACAGCCGGGAACCTTGATGAACATTACCGGGCATGCCATCCAATATAGCATTACGCTGGTAGAACAAGCGCCTCAGCGGGGAGAAGCCATTCAATTTTTGGAATATGTATTAACTCATGGACGTAGATTCATCCAAGAATCCGGACTGGTTCCTTTACCACTGCGGCTTAGTAATGATGCCGACGCTGTTTATTTACCGTCTACGATACGTCAACTTTTATAGGAATAAGTGGATTTATTGATAAGAGTATCCATCGCTATAGAAAGAGAAAGGAATGATTTCATTGAAGAAAAGCTATGTAGGATTCAGTAGTATCATCATCATTCTTGTGATTGTAGGCTTATTTTTTGTTAACAAACATCAGACGACTCCTGCTGCTAGTGCGCTATCAGATACCAGAACCATTGTCGATCAACTTGGGCGGACCGTGACCATTCCGAAAGAACCGAAACGGATTGTTTGTCTGGAGCACCATACGTTGGATATTATCCTCGAACTACAGGCGGGGGACAAACTGGTCGGTGTTATTGATAAATGGCCCAACCTAGTTTCACCTGAATTGGGAGACATTTATCCCAAATTAAAAGAATTGCCGATGCCGGGTGATTTGACGACCGTCAATATAGAAGCTCTTTCCAAGCTTAATCCAGATGTCGTTTTGGTCACTCACTATATGGACAAGAGCGTCATTGACAAAATTGAAAAAATGGGAATTCCTGTTGTAGCTATTTCACTTTATCAAGCAGAATATGAAGAGGCTTCCAAATTGAATCCGCAATTAAAAGATCCTGATAAGGCCTATACGGAAGGGTTCGTAACGGGAGTTACTTTAATTGGGAATATCGTCGGCAAAGAAGCGAAGGCGGCGGAATTGATTGATTATACATTGAAAAATCGTGAACTTGTATCTACCCGTCTTGCGGGTAGGAGTAAAGATGCCAAGCGGGTCACTGCCTACATGGCCAACCCGGATATGTATACGTATGGAACAGGAAAGTATATGGGTGTCATGATGGAACGGGCGGGTACACACAATGTGGCAGAAACAATCAATGGCTACTCGCAAGTCACGCTGGAGCAGGTTATGCAATGGAATCCCGAAATCATTTTTGTCCAGAGTCGCTATGCGAAACTAGCGAATGAAATTCGTACTAGTCCTGCTTGGCAGAACATTGCGGCTGTGAAAAATGGAAAGGTATTGGTTGCACCTGAATATACCAAACCTTGGGGGCATCCATGTCCGGAATCTATGGCACTTGGTGAATTATGGCTGGCCAAAACCTTTTATCCACAGCTGTTTGCTGATATCGATATGAAGCAAAAGGTTAATGAATTTTATACTGAATTTTATGGTGTTCCCTACACTGGCCAGTTGTAACGAATACTTTTAATCGAACGGGGGGGCCACATGAATTTTCTATCTAGCAAGCGTCAATTCAGCATTTCTGTTTTGCTCTGGCTTGTTCCCATTATTCTTTTCTTTATTTCTTTTGTCAGCGGTCGTTATCCCCTTTCTCTAACGACGGTTATTCAAATTCTTTTTTCTTCATTTCTACCCTTGGATCATTCTTGGGCGCCTATGGCGGAGAATGTGGTTTTTCAGGTTCGGCTGCCTCGCATTCTAGCAGCAGTAATTGTTGGTGCGGGATTATCAGCAGCCGGTGCCGCCTTTCAGGGAGTGTTTCGTAATCCGTTGGTTTCACCGTATATACTCGGTGTTGCCGCTGGCGCAGGTTTTGGTGCTTCTATTGCTATTTTGCTATCTGATAGTACTCTTGTTGTACAGCTATCGGCGCTTTTTTTCGGACTCTTTGCTGTGTTCTGTACTTATGCCATTAGCAAGGTGTACAAAACAGCGCCTACCTTGGTGATCATTCTAGGCGGAGTCATAGTGGGCTCTTTCTTTTCTTCGCTTATATCCTTGGTCAAATTTGTGGCCGATCCTTATGAAAAACTTCCGGCAATAGTTTTTTGGCTTATGGGCTCGCTTGCTAACGTGAATGTTGCTATTTTGTCATCAGCGGGAATGGTGATTGTCGTGGCGTTAGGTATTTTGACTGCCTTGAGTTGGCGGATCAATATTTTGTCCATGGGGGAAGTTGAGGCGCAGGCTTTCGGCATTGATACAACACGCGAACGTGGCGTGATTATTTTTCTGTGTACGCTGATTACAGCGGGGGCCACCTGTTTAGTTGGCATTATCGGTTGGGTCGGATTGGTGATTCCTCACATCGGACGTCTTCTCGTGGGGCCAGATAACCGAAAACTGATTCCGGCCTGTATTTCTCTAGGTGCTTGTTATCTATTGTTAGTTGACACGCTGGCTCGATCCGTCACGGAACTGGAAATCCCATTGGGAATTTTGACAGCTATGATTGGAGCCCCTTTTTTTGCCTATTTGATTATGAAAAAGAAGGTGGGCTGGTAATGCATTTAGAGATTGAAAATGCAACTTTTTCCTACGATGGAATAACCGCGATTTTTTCTGGTATTCATTTTGCTGTTGACTCCTATCAGGTTTTTTGTTTGCTGGGCCCGAATGGTACGGGAAAATCTACATTGATTCAATGCCTCAATCGCCTGCTGCCGCTTAGTCAAGGGATTATTCGTATTGATGGTAAAAATATCGATTTGCTGAGTCGACAAGAAATTGCCCGGAAAATAGCGTATGTTCCTCAAACTCATGTACCTGCTTTTCCTTTTTCTGTTTTGCAAGTAGTATTAATGGGGCGGACGCCTCACTTAGATTTTTTATCTGCTCCTGGTAAAAATGATATTTTGATTGCCGAGCAAGCCATGGATTCTCTGGGTATTTTTTATTTACGGGATAAGTGTTACACTGAAATCAGTGGTGGAGAACGGCAACTTGTATTGCTGGCGGCGGCTTTAGCTCAAGATGCAAAAATTTTGATTCTTGACGAACCTACATCACACTTGGATTTTGGTAATCAAATTCGTCTGTTGCACATGATCGACGGTCTTGCTCGCCAAGGCAGGACCGTCATCATGTCCACTCATTTTCCTGATCATGCCTTGCTAACTGCTAGTAATGTGGCTATTATGAAGAATGGACGGATATCTTATGCGGGACCACCAGAAACAGTGATCACAGAGAAGACTATTTATGACACCTATGGCATCGAAGTAGCGATTGGTTCAGTGGAAGGAAACGAAGGCCTCATTACGTGTGTGCCTCGCATTATTTCTTCCCCTGTCGCATAAACAAACGGAATTTCTCACATAGGAGGAATTCCGTTTGTTGTTAAAGCATATTCTCGAAGCACAGAGTTTTTCTTTTATTTCATAATGGATTTTCTGGTCATTGAGCTTATAGATTTGAAGTGGGGACATTTAATGTTTTTAAGAATTCGTCGAAGAGAGGCATCCAGGTTGGAATTGTTGATTTGTTTGGAAAGAAGGTATGTCCATCTTTTCCGAATGGAGGAAGTAAGTAGAATTTCCCTGTGCCACCTCCTTTGATAAAGGCATCATACATTTTAGGAGAGAGATCAGATGGGAAAAAATGATCATTTTCAGTATAGATCCACAGCATGGGAACTTTTGCGTTTTGACCGTAAGAATGATAGGTTTTGACCAGATAGGTTTCATCTGCCGTAGTCCAAATGGATGGGTTGGCCGTAGAAGGATGACGTAATCCGCCTGCAAAATTAACGACTCCAATGAGTCCTGGAATATCCTTTGTTCCAGAAGCTACGGATACCAGTCCGCCGCACGATTGCCCAATGAGAATGACACGGTTTTTATCGATATAGGGTTGACTTTGCATAAACCTTACAATTTCGGTAACATCTTTGGCTCCTTGTAATCCAGCTTGATAAATGGTTGAGGCGGTAGAATATTCTACATCAGAGCCTTCCGAATTCCCATAGCCGCGCCGGACGGCGACAACGACAGCAAATCCTTTTTGTGCCAAAGTTTCTGCCTGCGTTTTATAATAATTTACTAAAGTAGGTATTTTGCGTTCCGCTGGTTTTGTTGATCGACCATGATTGATTACGATTAGTGGATAAACACCTGCACCATTCGGTCTATAAATCATGGCTTCCAAATGATAAACACCATCATCAAATTTAGCTGGTATCTTTACGTATTCTTGCGTAATGCTTGTTGCATAAGTGATGGGTGAGTATACTAAGAGTGTACAAATAAAAACAGCACAAAGAGAAATTAATTGAAAGATTTTCTGTGATTTTACAGTGAGCATAGTAGTCTCCCTTGATAATCTAGAATCTGCAGTACATTACTTTATGAAAATTTATTGTAAAT
Source organism: Pelorhabdus rhamnosifermentans (assembly GCF_018835585.1). Lineage (NCBI taxonomy): Bacteria > Bacillati > Bacillota > Negativicutes > Selenomonadales > Sporomusaceae > Pelorhabdus > Pelorhabdus rhamnosifermentans. Next base: position 41,480 of record NZ_JAHGVE010000016.1, on the reverse strand, counting down.
TAATGTAGCTTTTCATTTGTTATATCGCGATTATATTCTTTGAAAATGTAAAAATTTCCTGCTTGTTGAGAAAAAGACTAAATCAATTCCGGTCGAAACTTAGAGATGGAGCAAAAACGGTGAAAAAATATTTATCAATTAGTGAGATGGCTGAAATACATAGTGTTTCAAGACAAACCTTGATTTATTATGACAAAATAGGGTTATTTAAACCTGAACGAGTTGATGAACATGGGTATCGATATTATAGTTCCTCTCAAATTCCATTTTTAAGGGAAATCTGTTTTTTGAAGGCAGCGGGTATTAAACTTGCGGACATCAAAAAGCATATAAAAAATAGAAATCTTACTACAGCTATTTCCCTGTTAGAATATCATAGGGGGTTTATCAATAAGGAAATACGAAAGCTTTTACAAACGCGTGAGTCCATTGAGAGCAGATTAAATACTTATGCAAACATTTATTCTTATAAAGAAGAACTATATCAACCTGTCATAGAAGAATTTTCTGAAAGAAAGATAGTCTTTTTTCCATTTAAACATGAAATATCTAGACAAGAATTGCATTTAACTTCGATGCGAGCATGGAATACGCTTGTTAAACAGGGAATGCTTCCCTCAAAAGGGTTTGGCACAATGATTATGAAGGAGAGTGTGAAAGAAAATAATATCTTTGAGGGTGCGGGAGCATTTGTATTTTTATCTTCAGAAGACCCTGCTATTCAAAATGTTATTACTTTACCAGCGGGAAAGTATATATGTATGTATAAATATGGAATGCCTTATGATAGTCAATTTTTACACAGGTTGTTGGAATGGATAAATGATAATCATTATAAGGTGATCGGGAACATTGTGGATGCTTGTGTGCTAGATACTACTTTTTATAATGAAAATACGGATGTGGATCTTTGTCAATTACAAGTTCCCATAGAAAAAATGAATTGAATTCTAAGCGTAAATATTGACTGTATAGTTAGTATATACTCTAAGATACTTATATCAATCCATTTATTAATCGAATAAGCTGCTTTGCCGCTGAACAACAGCTAAGCATCTCGTAGATGGGAATATAAGGAGGAACTTAGAATGTCAAAAGGAAAAGTAATCGATTTACGTTCGGCTATCGAACTGTTAAAGTCGGTGCCGGGTCAATTAATTGAAACGAACGAACAAGTAGATCCACATGCTGAACTATCTGGAGTTTACCGTCATGTTGGTGCTGGCGGAACCGTTATGCGTCCAACAAGAATTGGACCTGCCATGATCTTTAAAAATGTAAAGGGTCATGAAGATGCTAGAGTTATTATTGGACTTTTAGCTAGTCGCGAAAGAGTAGGACTTATGCTAGACACCAAACCGGGCCGTCTTGGCTTTCTTTTAAATGAAGCGGTCAAAAACCCAATTGCCCCCATAACCGTTTCCAAAGCTAAGGCGAAATGTCAGGAAGTTGTCCATTATGCCGATGAACAAGGGTTTGATATTAGAAAATTAGTTCCTGCACCAACGAATACAGAAGAAGATGCAGGGCCCTATATTACTATGGGGATGTGTTATGCCTCTGATCCGGAAACGGGAGAATCCGATGTTACAATTCATCGTCTCTGTTTACAAAGTAAAGATGAAATATCTATGTACTTTGTTCCAGGCGCTCGACATTTAGGAGTATTTCGTGAAAAGGCAGAGAAAGCTGGAAAGTCCTTACCCATTTCCATTAGTATCGGAGTGGATCCTGCTATGGAAATTGCGGCTTGCTTCGAGCCGCCAACAACGCCTATTGGGTTTAACGAATTAAGCATTGCAGGCGCGATTAGACAGGAAGCTGTTGAACTCATTCCCTGTTTGACCATTCGTGAAAAAGCAATTGCCAATGCGGAATATGTTATAGAAGGTGACTTGCTTCCTGGCGTGCGGGTAAGAGAAGATCAAAATACCCATACAGGCAAAGCCATGCCGGAGTTTCCCGGTTATACCGGTCCAGCTTGTGCTGAATTGCCAGTAATTAAAGTCAAGGCTGTTACCCATCGCATGCATCCTATTATGCAAACCTGTATCGGACCCAGCGAAGAGCATGTTAGTATGGCGGGTATACCCACAGAAGCAAGTATATTGCAAATGGTGGATAAAGCCATGCCAGGTCGATTGCTCAATGTTTATGCCCATTCATCAGGTGGCGGAAAATACATGGCTGTTTTACAGTTTAAAAAGAGTCAGCCAAGTGATGAAGGACGGCAAAGACAGGCGGCTCTATTAGCCTTTTCCGCTTTTTCGGAACTGAAACATGTCATCTTAGTTGATGAAGATGTTGATCCGTTTGATAGTAACGATGTCATGTGGGCGCTTAATACACGTTACCAAGGGGATGTGGACACTGTATTTATTCCTGGTGTCCGGTGCCATCCTTTAGATCCTTCTCAAAATCCTGTTTATAATCCGGCACTAAAGGATAAAGGTATTTCCTGCAAAGTAATTTTTGACTGCACCGTACCCTATCATTTAAAAGATAAATTCCAAAGAGCAAAGTTTAAGGATGTAGATCCAAGTCGATTTGTTCCAGAATTATTTAACAAATAAATTCATGAAGAAAGATTTGGATAGGTTGTTTTTTTGATAAAATTCTACCTTAGAAAGGGTATTGCGACCTTATGGAAAATCACTTAAAGGCCAGCCATAAAAAACGATTAGTCATTGGAATGAGTGGAGCAAGTGGAGCAATATTAGGTATCGATATATTAAAAACGCTCAGAGAAAACCCTGAATGGGAGACTCATTTGGTTATTTCCAGTAGTGCTGAACGAACTATTGCTGAAGAAACAGAATATCCGTTAGATGAAGTATTCCATTTAGCGGATAAAGTCTATGATATAAATAATATCGGTGCGAGCATCGCAAGTGGTACGTTTAAAACAGCAGGCATGATCATCATTCCTTGCAGCATGAAAACTGTTGCTGGCATTGTTTGTGGCTATTCTGATAACCTGCTGCTCAGAGCAGCGGACGTTACAATTAAAGAAAGAAGAAATTTAGTCGTAGTACCCAGAGAAAGCCCGTTAAGTATGATTCACTTAAGAAACTTACTTTCATTGGCGGAAATAGGTGCCATGATTATTCCGCCAATGGTTACTTACTATCATAAGCCGCTGAGTCTGGAGGATATGAACAGACAGATTATTGGCAAGATTCTTGACGGATTTGGAATTGAAGTAGCAGGGTTTAATAGATGGGGAGAAAATGTTTAGCTAAAATAGAAGGTGATAAGGTGCAGGATTTAACGGTAGAAAGTGGCCGGATAAAAATAAATATGAAGGCTATTTCTATCGGCCAAGACTTATGTGTAATCGTTACAGGAGGAAATAGTCCTCATATCGGCTGCGTAACCTTAAGTGTTCCTAGACCAAGCTTGGCAGACGTAAATGTCAGCAGTGCTACCACATCTGTGCTAAATTTGCTCGGACATAAGGATGATGAAGCAGCAAGATATGTATCACACGTACTTTCTTCTAAATTAAATAGAAATGTAGTTGTGACCTGTGGTATTCATGTTGATCATATAACAGCTGAGGAAATAAAGTTGACAATCGAGCTTGTAAAGAGATTGACGGATACGCTAATCCAAAAATATATTTAATTTTATTTGGCAAGAGGAAGGAGAAAGAAAATAATGTGTCTTACATGTTGTATAGTCGAAGGCAATACAATACCTCCGGGAGGTTTGATTTATAAAGATCATGAAGTTGTTATCCATCATTGTATTGATGTCAACGTACCTGGGTATTTAATCCTTTCGCCAATACGGCATGTTACGGCGTATCAAGATTTAACACAGACGGAAATCATGACTATTGCTATAATCTTACAAAAGGTTGTGGGCATCCTTCAGCAAATATCGGAGGTTGAAAAAGTATATATTTTAAATCTGGCAGAAGAGACATCACACTTTCATTTTCATGTTTTTCCTCGATATTCTTGGATGATTGATACATTAAATGCGGAGTTATTTTCAGATGGAAAATTGGATGGTGCTAAACTTTTTAGTTACTATAGGCGAGAAAATAAGGTGGATAATTTGCAAGACCTATCTAGTTTGGACCAGACAATCGCGTTTATAAGAAAGCGATTAAAATAGTAACTAGCAACCTTTTACTTCTTCATAAATGAAGCTAAAGTTTATAGCTTTATTATACCTATCTTGATAGGAATTTTGCTTTTGTCTACACTCTGAGGAATTTCTCATAATGAGGAATTCCTTTTTCGTTATGGATTTTAGATATTAATCGCTATATGGAATGTTCAAAAAAGCTTCGAAAAAGTGAACGTTCAAAATTGTATTACTTGATTTTTTGAACACTAGTGCTACACTAAGGACAAGAAGGTAAGCAAGAGGAGGTCAGCGGATATGCGACTTGGATATATTAGAGTAAGTTCTAAAGACCAGAAAGAAGGTAGATCATTTCTGAAAATGCGGGAGCTTGGTATAGAGGAACAGTTCATATTCGTTGACAAGCAATCTGGTAAGAACTTCGACAGACCACAGTATCAAGCAATGAAGCAAGTACTTGGTGAGAACGACATCGTGTACATAGATGCTCTTGACCGACTCGGCAGAGACTACGATGGAATCATTCGTGAATGGAAGCATATCACAAGAGAACGGAATGCTGATATTGTTATATTAGAGAATGAAGCTTTATTTGATAGTCGTAAATTTAAAGCTCGGGGTGACGTAGGGAGGCTTATGGAAGAGCAGTTCTCCAGCCTGTTGTCTTATGTAGCAGAACGGGAACGTAAAAAAATTCGTCAACGTCAACAAGAAGGCATTGCACTGGCTAAAGCTGAAGGTCGGGCTTATGGTCGTCGTAAAGTTGAGATCGACGACAGTTTTGTATTAGCCTATAAACAATGGCGAGCCGGGGAGATCACAGCAGTTAAAGCGATGGAGTTATCAGGCATGAAGAAGGTAACATTTTATGCGAGAGTCAAAGAGTACGAAAGGTGTGTATTAAATGAGTGAAAAACAAAAAATGCTTAATGGTGAAATATATAATGCCTATGATGAAGAATTAATACTTTTAAGAAATAAAGCGAGACATCTTACGAAATTATATAATCATACAGATCCTGAGGAAACAGAAAAAAGAATAAATATTTTAAAAAAATTATTTGGGAAAATAGGCGAGAATTTTGAATTAGAACCTCCCTTTTATTGTGATTACGGCACGAATATCGAAATTGGAGAGAATTTCTATGCAAATTTCAATTTCTTAGTTTTAGATGATGGACTTGTAAAAATTGGCGATGATGTATTAATTGCTCCGAATGTCAGTATATTTACAGCAACGCATCTCATTGATCCTACGTTAAGACCTAAAAATGCCGATTATACTAAAGCTGTAACTATCGGAAATAATGTTTGGATTGGCGGGGGATCGATTATCAATCCTGGTGTAACGATTGGAGATAACAGCGTAATAGGTTCTGGTAGCGTAGTTACAAAGAATGTTCCAGCTAATGTTGTTGCTGCCGGGAATCCTTGTAAAATCATCAAATATATTGCTCAAAAGAATAAAAGTGTACTTATTTAAGACTTTCGCTGATAAAAACAGGTGAAAGTCTTTTAAATTGGCCTCTGTTGTATGAAAGGAACCATGAATGTTGGAAACTGTAGCTAGCTTAACATTAAAAAGAGATTTGCATTATGCTAAAAGGGGGATAGGGAATTGTTTGATTTCAGGTATAACCTGGGGAATGGATGCTGTATTGCTTGGTTATTTATTAACGAAGTATCCATTTAATGATCCTAATACTGCTATGCAAGCTTCTCTGATAGCAGCCTGCATACATACCGGATTTTCGTCTTTTTTTATTTTACTTTATAATTTTTATACAGGTAAAACGAAAGAATTTGGTAGATGCTTATTTAGTAAAATGGGTGTACTTATTATTATTTCTGCAGTGCTTAGTGGACCTGTAGCCATGTCTGGATATTTGCTTGGAATTAATATGGCAGGCGCTTCTTATACAGCAGTTATCACTTCTTCATATCCTGCTATTGGAACAATTTTAGCTGTAATGTTTCTTAAAGAAAAATTAAATAAAAGAACTTTAATCGGAATTTTGTTATGTGTTGCGGGAGCCATTATTACAGGATATGTGTCACCAACGAATACCGTCCATTCTACGTTTTATTTAGGCGTCGTATTTGCTTTTATAGCTGCCCTGGGCTGGGGTTTAGAAGGTGTTTTTGGTGCTTATGCCATGGACGTCGTTGATCCTGAGATAGCGATTTCAGTTCGACAGACCGTGTCCTTTTTGATGTATATATTTTTTGTTATTCCGTTTATAAACGGATTTGAATTATTAGTTCATTCCTTTACAGCCTCTAATGTGCTGGTTTTAATAGCAGCAGGGATAGTGTGTAGTGTATCGTATATCAGTTGGTACCTTGGCTTAAGTATGACTGGCGTAGGCAGAGCAATGGCTCTTAATATTACTTATCCTATTTGGGTGATTATATTAGACTGGTTGATCAATGGCGTGCATGCTTCACCCAATTTAATTATTGGCTGTTTGGTCATTGTATTTGGAGCTATTTTGGTTTCGGGAAACCCAAAAGGAATGCTAACATTAAGAGAATATAAGGAGTAATCGTATGAAAATGAAATTACCCATGAAGTTTAGAATGCTTCAATTAATTTGCGAAAGAAGTATTCAACTTAAAATAATTAATACAGATGAGATTATCAAGCTCATTAAGTTAGAATATGGTAATGAAAGACAATGTTGTACGAAAACGATAAAAACACATATTCTAGCACTAAAGTCAGTAGGATTAATTGCAGAAATTCATGTTTGTCAAAAGGAAAATCAATTAATATCAGAATATAAATCAACAAGGGCAGGCATTAACAAAATGAAGCTGATACCAAATACTGCTGAAAGCTATAAAGAATGGCTACCTTTCAAAGGGCAAGTGGGTGTTTTAGTCAATCATAATAGCTAAAAGTGAAGTTGAAATTTATTATGTAAAAGTGTGCAAAATCGCAAACACTAAACTAGACAGAAAAGTATACAAAGCATTGACGTTGGGAGAAGTTAATATTGCAGCAGTGATTCGAAGGAAAATAGGTTTTTTTGGCGAATGATGGGGTAGAGTTCTCAGTTCAATAATTCTTGGAGGTGACTTGTATATGGTATTGGAAGTGCGTTTATATGCGACTCTGCGGCGTTATGCGCCTAATAGTTTGAACGGAATCATATCGCTCACGGTACCTGAGCGTATTACTGTGCTTGATTTAGTAAAACAATTGAAAATGGACCCGGCAGAGATTCACTTGATTATGATAAATGGTTTAGGTCGTGAGTTTGATGAGCGATTAACTGATGGTGATCGGGTTGGTCTGTTTCCGCCCGTAGGAGGTGGCTAAATGTCGAACGAAGAATCTTTAAAGCTCTTAGCTAAAGATGAAATGCCAGAACGTTATTTGCGTAATCAAGGTACCGTTGGAATTCAGGGACAGACACGTTTGCTGCAAGCGAGAGTGGCAGTCGTTGGTGCGGGTGGTCTCGGGGGTACAGTCATTGAATTGTTGGCGAGGATGGGAATAGGTTACCTAAAGATTATTGATGGCGATACGTTTGCTCGCCATAACTTCAACCGCCAAATTCTTTCTAACGAGCAAAATCTAGGTGTTAATAAAGCGAGTGTTGCTGCTGAGCGCATCGCTGCGATTAATAGTGATGTCCAAGTAGAAGCCGTTCATGCTATGCTGGATGAAAAAAATGCTGAAGACTTGCTTGGTGGTTTGGATGTCATCGTGGATGCTCTGGATAATTTTCATTCTCGGCTGTTATTGGCGAGTGTCGCCAATCAGTTAGGTATACCACTTGTATATGCGGCTATTGCCGGATTTACAGGTCAAGTCATGACCATCATGCCGGGGGATCGGAGTCTTGGAAATCTATATAAGGTTGTGCCTGAAACAAATCGGGGTGTGGAAGTGGTGTTGGGAAACCCGTCGGCCACTCCAGCTTTAGCGGCTTCGCTTCAAGTACAGGAAGTGGTGAAAATTATTACTGGAATCGGGGAGCCCCTTCGTAATAAAATGTTGTATTTTGATACGGAACTGAACATTTTTGATATTTTGAATATGAAATAATATTATTGAGGAAAACCAGGAAAGATTCCCAGCAATGGAATAATAAAGAATGGCGAAAAAGTACGAAAAAACTGTTAATAACAGTTTTTCTTTGCAGGAGTTTAGCAATTTGAAACGAACGTATTTTAATAAGAGTTCCGATTTACTATTGCCAGCTCGGTAATAGTAAACAGGGTGCGAAAAGGAATTTTCGCACCTGCCATTGCGCAAAGGAAGTCCGTTTATACGGGCTTCCTTTTGTTATAATCCAAATTAAATAATTGAGGAGGGCTATTATGAAAAAGTTTATCCGCGTGAACATGACGGAAAAAGCAGTTGCAATGAATGAGGTTCCAGAGAAGTACGTAAGCATGGGAGGCCGTTGTCTTACGTCTAACTTTGTTAACGATGAAGTGAAGCCGACTTGCCATGCACTAGGAAAAAACAATAAGCTGATATTTGCCCCTGGATTACTTGGCGGCACGACGGCTTCTCAGTCTGGTCGACTCTCTGTAGGCGCCAAGAGCCCCTTGACAGGCACCATTAAGGAAAGTAACACGGGTGGAACTTTTTCTCAAAAGATGGCTAAACTCGGTATCAAAGCTCTTGTTATTGAAGGAATGCCTGCTGAAGACAAGTTCTACGTAATTAAAATTGATATAAATGGCGTAACGATTGATGAGGCTCCTGCTGAAATTATTGGCGGCTGTGGTAACTATCAGGCAATTGAAGTTTTAAGTGAAAAATATGGTGCGAAAGTGGGTATCGCTCTGGCTGGTCCGGCTGGTGAATATCGCTTGCCTACTGCCAACATCTCATTTAAAGATCCCGAAGGGCACATTCGCAGTGCGGGGCGGGGCGGTCTGGGGGCAGTCATGGGTTCCAAAAAGGTAAAAGCTCTCGTTATTGACGATACGGGTGCACCTGGCGTGACGATCGCGAATCCGGCAGAATTTCAAGCAGCGGCAAAAGTATTTGCCAAGGCGCTTCTTACTCATCCTGTTACAGGTAAAGCTTTACCTGCCTATGGTACAGATGTGCTTGTCAACCTCTTGAATGAAGCGGGTGGATTGCCTGCCCGAAATTTTACCGGGGGACGTATTGACTGGAATGACAAATTTTCTGGTGAAACGCTCAATGCCACAATCACTGAGCGAGGGGGCGAGGGCAAAGTATCTCACGGTTGTCATGCAGGGTGTATCATCCGCTGCTCTCAGTGGTATCCTGATAAGAAGGGAAAATATATTACTAGTGGTTTTGAGTATGAAACTGTCTGGGCTTTGGGCGCTGGCGCGGGTATTCAAGACTTGGATGATATTGCTTACATTGACCGTGCTATGGATGATCTCGGTGTAGATGCTATCGATGTTTCTGTTGCTATCGCGACGGCTGTTGAAGGAGGACTGCTTCCTTGGAATGACGGCAAGGCTGCTTTGGATGCTGTCAAGCAAATTGCTGTTCCCACTCCGCTGGGCCGGATAATCGGTGGAGGTACCGCTATTGTTGGCAAAGTGTGTGGCCTTTTTCGGACTCCGGTTGTTAAGGATCAGGCTATTCCCGCGTACGATCCCCGTTCGGTTAAAGGGATTGGTCTGACCTATGCTACGACTCCAATGGGGGCTGATCATACTTCTGGTTACTGCATTGCTACGAATATATTGAAAATTGGCGGCTACGTTGATCCACTTAAGAAGGAAGGTCAAGTGGAGCTGTCGAGAAATTTGCAAATCGCCACGGCGGCTGTGGATAGTACTGGAATGTGCCTTTTCATTGCCCTTGCTATTCTTGATATTCCAGAAGGATTCAACGCGCTCATCGATATGATCAATGCCCGCTACGGTCTATCCTTAACTGGTGATGATGTAACGGCTCTAGGTAAGTCGGTCCTTAAGGTTGAACGTGCATTTAACGCGGCAGCGGGCTTTACGAATGCTCATGACCGTTTGCCCGAATTCTTCGAATATGAACCTTGTCCGCCACATAACGTAGTTTGGGACTTTACCCCCGAAGAAATCGATGAAGTTTTCAATTTTTGATTGCTATGTTTTACTGTATGGAGGCGTGGAGGCTTTTGCTTCCCGCTTTTTTTACTTATCAGTGTAAGATTCTAGAGATTTTGGCGCAAATTAGATTAGCGAAGTTTCCTGCTTATGAAAGCAGGAACTTTCATATTGTTTAGTGAATATCCTCTCAAATCGAAGTCATTTCTTGGAGTGATGATATGATACCAGTAATTTCAGTTGTGGGACGGTCTAATTGTGGCAAGACGACTTATCTTGAAAAGTTGATTGTTGAGATGAAACGGCGAGGTTATAAGGTTGCGGTAATCAAACATGATGTGCATGGATTTGAAATAGACAAACCAGGCAAGGATACTTGGCGGCATGCACAGGCAGGTGCTGATGTTGTCTGTATTTCTTCACCTCAGAAAGTGGCCATGATTAAACGGGTGGAACAAGAATTATCGCTTGACGCCGTTGCAGCTTATATTACGGATGTGGATATTATTTTTACCGAAGGGTACAAACGGGAAAATAAACGGAAAATTGAAGTATTTCGACGGGCTGTTTGCATTGAGCCGCTGTGCGCTAAAGAAGAACTATTGGCACTTGTGTCTGATAAGATTTGTTATAAAGATGTGCCGCATTTTAGTTTAGAGGATTCTGCTTTGATGGCTGATTTTTTAGTGGAACGTGTTATTGGCAAAGTAGGAACGGAGGATGCAATGAAGAGCAAAGAAGCTGCTGTAAATAAGAACGAGGGCTCAAATACAGTGGAATTTTACGAAATGATTAAAAAACGCTTGTTGGATATGGCACAAGATGGAAAGGTGCCTTGTCCGCAGGCATTGGCTTTGGCTGAAAAATTTGGTGTGAAAGGGAGCGTAGTTGGACAAGCTGCTGATGACAAAGGCATAAAGATTACGGGATGTCAGCTGGGGTGTTTTGGTACGTCAAAGGAGGAAAAGCATGGAATTTAGTCATTGCATCTCTCTTTCGGGAGCACTTCAGCTTGTTTTAAGTCATCTACCTGAGACGGTAGTTAGGACGGAAACATTACCTCTGCCTGAGTGTTTAGGCAGAACCGTCGCTGTTGACATTGTATCGAAAGACGATTTACCGCCCTTTAGCCGTTCGACTGTTGACGGTTTTGCTGTAAGAAGCGCCGATACTTTTGGGGCGGCTGAAGGGGTCCCTGTATTATTAAATTTGATCGGCGAAGTCTTGATGGGGCAACAGACCGACTTAAGCGTGCAGTCGGGGCAGGCAGTTGCGATGCCTACAGGTGGGAAGCTGCCTCAAGGGGCCGATGCCGTTGTCATGGTCGAATATACTGAAAATCCCGATAATCATTCTTTGCTTGTGTTAAAAGCTGTAGCGCCTGGTGAAAATGTTATTGTTAAAGGCGAAGATTTTAAGATAAATGGTGTTATTTTGCGGCGCGGTCAAATGATTTCACCACAAGTCATGGGTGCACTTGCGGCTTGCGGTTATAGTTCTGTTTCTGTTAGAAAAAAACCGGAAGTCGCGATTATTTCGACAGGTGATGAAGTTGTCGATGTGAGCGAAGTGATTGTGGACAGTCAGATTCGCGATATTAATTCCTATGTTTTGGCAGCTATGCTTGAGCAGGCAGGCTGCACTGTGCGGCGCTGTGGCATTGTGCCTGACAGCTATGAGGCACTTAAGACAGCAATGACCGAAGCTTTGACTGGAAGTCAGATGGTACTGATATCAGGAGGAAGTTCCGTTGGAACGCGGGATCATACGGTACGCGTGATTCAATCATTTGAACAAGCAAGTGTGTTTTTACATGGTATTGCTGTTAAACCAGGGAAGCCAACTATTTTCGGGATAGTAGGAGGTGTACCTGTATTTGGGTTGCCTGGACATCCTGTATCAGCCATGACCATTTGCCAAGCCTTGGTTAAACCAGCTATTGCCGGGTTATTAGGGCACGAACAGTTGGAGCCAGAACATCGGATTATAGCACGGATTACGCGTAACGTTGCTTCGGCACCGGGGCGAGATGATTTTATTCGAGTGAAGTTGTTACGGCGGGACGATGGCTATTGGGCTGAACCTATTTTTGGCAAGTCCGGATTGATTAGCACTTATCTTGAGGCCGACGGGATTGTCCATATTGGTGACATGAAGAGCGGCTTGTATGGTGAAGATTGGGTAGAGGTGGAATTGGTAAAATAGCGATTGGAGGGAAGTCTGTTGCTTAAGGTGAATGCTTATTTGAATTGTGTTTCCAGGCAGGAAGCGCAGCAGGCCTGGTGGGGAAAGCTGGATTCCTGTGGCTACTTTTGTCATTTGCCGACGGAAGAAGTTCCCGTATCTCAGGCCCTTGGTAGAGTGACTGCCACCAGTGTTTATGCCAGGCAGTCTGTGCCTCATTACAATGGTTCAGCGATGGATGGAATTGCGGTACGGGCCCAGGATACTTTTGGTGCGTCAGAGACGGAGCCTAAGCGGCTGAGCATTAGGCAAAAGGAAGAAGATTTTGCGCCACTTGGCTGTTATATCGTCAATACGGGCGAAGTATTGCCACAGGGAACAGATGCAGTGATTATGATAGAAGACGTTTTGCTAGGTGGTGGTCAGGCGGAAATTATGGCTGCTGCTGCCCCCTGGCAACATGTTCGGATTATTGGCGAAGATATTGTTGCGAACGAGATGGTTTTGTCGGAATATCATGTCATTACACCGCCTGATATAGCGGCGGTACTTGCTGCCGGACTTGATACGGTATCTGTTGTGATGAGACCTCGCGTGGCCGTTATTCCCACTGGATCGGAACTTGTAGCAACGTGGCAAGAATTAAAGCCTGGTGCTATTTTAGATGTCAATTCCCACATGTTAAGTGCTGCAGTAGTTGATTGGGGGGGAGAACCTTACAGGCACGAAATTGTGCGTGATGATGAAATTTGTTTAAAAGAGGCCATCAATCAGTGTCTGGAAACGTGTGATATGGTCATAACCAATGCGGGGACTTCGGCTGGAACGGCTGATTTTACAACGACTGTATTGGCCCAGTTAGGTGAGGTATTGTTGCATGGAGTGGAAATAAAGCCTGGCAAACCCGTGGCGTTGGCTGTTTGCCAGGGTAAACCCGTGATTGCTCTGCCTGGTTATCCTGTCTCGACGATGCTCACAGCCGAACTGTTTGTGCGGGATATTTTGTTAGCGAGGCAAAAACTTTCAGAACAAAAAACACAACAGGTGCAAGCTGTGTTGTCAAGGCAGGTTTTTTCACCCCTTGGAGTGGAAGAATATTTGCGAGTGTCCCTTGGAGAGGTACAAGGACGGATGGTTGCTGCTCCCTTAGGACGGGGTGCAGGGATTATTTCTACATTGACTAAGGCGCAGGGAATTGTAAGCGTGCCGAAATATAGTAGTGGATTTTCCGCGGGAACTAAAGTGGATGTGTCGCTAATTAAGTGTCGGCAGGCTGAAAATACGCTGCTTAGTATTGGTAGCCATGACTTGGCTCTGGAAATTTTGGGCGTGTTTCTAAATCGCCAGTCTTCTGTGAAAATTTCTTGCGCGAATGTGGGCAGTATGGGGGGAGTGATGGCCATACGCAACAATGAAGCCCATATTGCAGGTGTTCATTTGCTTGATGAAAGAACAGGTCAGTATAATCTGCCTTATTTGTCAAAATATTTGTCAGGAAAAAAGGATTGGAAATTGGTACATTTGGCGCAGCGGGAACAGGGCCTGATTGTTGCGCAGGGGAATCCTAAAAATATTATCGGCTTAGCCGATCTTATCCGCGAGGATGTGCGTTTTGTTAATCGCCAGCGGGGTTCAGGAACGCGTATGTTGCTTGATTATCAACTGCCAAAGCTGGGATTGAAAGGTGAGCAAATTATAGGTTACGGGCAGGAAGTTGCAACTCATATGGCCGTGGCCGCTTCGATTGACGGAGGGGTGGCTGATGTGGGAATGGGAATTCGTGCAGCAGCCAGGGCTTTGGAGTTAGGGTTTATTCCGATCGCTCAAGAGCAATATGACATTATATTAAATTTTGCTGAGGGCGATGAACGCGCTGAAGAAATTATTGATATTTTAAAATCAGCAGCATTTCGTCGTGACGTTGAAGCACTAGGTGGCTATGATTTAGCAGAGGCTGGCAAGGTGCTTGTCTCACAGTAATCAGGGGAGTAGAGCACAGCTATATTAGGAAGGGAGTTATTAATGACGTGAATTTTAAACAGATTTCCTCTGGATTTACAGCGTTTGTACTGGGAATTGTTTTTCTTAGTGGTGTGATCACAGCGGGGTGTACCAATCAGTTTGATACTCCCAAGGTGCCGGAAAACAAAGATATCATTTTAGCTACAACGACGAGTACTCAAGATAGTGGATTACTTGATGTGCTTATCCCTGTTTTTGAAAAGCAAACAGGCTATAAAGTGAAGACCATCGCCGTTGGTTCTGGACAGGCCATTGCGATGGGTGAAAAAGGCGAAGCAGATGTACTTTTGGCTCATGCGCCTGATGCTGAGAAAAAAACGCTAGACAGTGGCTTCGTTGTTAATCGCAGGCTAGTGATGCACAATGACTTTATTCTTGTTGGCCCAGCAGGTGATCCGGCTCATATTAAAGGACTTGGTGCGTCCGAGGCGCTGAAAGCCATTGCTGCAAAGCAAGCTGTTTTTATTTCGCGCGGCGATAATTCCGGTACCGATCAGATGGAAAAAAAGTTGTGGAAACAAGTGGATATCAAGCCACAAGGTACGTGGTATCAGGAATCGGGAACAGGTATGGGACAGACACTTAGTATTGCAAATGATAAAAACGGCTATATTCTGACGGATCGGGCAACTTTTTTAGCTCAGAAAAAGAATAGTTCTCTTGAAATTTTGGTTGAAGGTGATGTGAAGCTTCTCAATATTTATCATGTTATGGAAGTGAATCCCGATAAATTTACTAAAGTCAATAAGGTTGGCGCCAAAGCATTCAGTGATTTTTTAATGACACCTGAAACACAAAAATTAATTGCTGCTTATGGCAGGGATAAATTTGGTCAGTCCCTGTTTTTTGCTGACGGGGGAAAATCAGATCGAGATTTCGGTTTGTAAGAAGGATGATTTATGGAGAGTATTTGGCAGGGATTACTTCAGGGAATTCATTTACTTGTAAATAGTGATGCCGAAGTATATGAAATTACGTGGTTGACTATCAAAATATCCGGTGTGGCTACCGTTGTTAGTGTATTTTTAGGCGTGCCTGTAGGATTGTGGCTGGCACTTAAAAAATTTCCTGGCAAACGAATTTTACTCAGTTTCATAAATTTTGGCATGGGTCTGCCACCTGTTGTTGTTGGGTTGTTTGTGAGCCTATTGTTGTGGCGATATGGGCCGTTGGGGTTGTTTGGACTGATGTATACACCGTTTGCCATGATGATGGCTCAGGCAGTGATTGCGACTCCCATTGTGACAGGCCTGACTTTCGCGGCTATTGGCGGACTCAATCCCAATTTAAGACTACAGCTTCTATCACTAGGGGCTACAAACTGGCAAGCAAGTTGGCTGCTTATCAAAGAGGCACGTCTGGGCCTGCTTGCGGCCATTATGGCTGGGTTTGGTGGTGTTGTATCGGAAGTGGGCGCTTCGATGATGGTCGGAGGGAATATTAAAGATCAGACGCGTGTGTTGACTACGGCTACTGTGATGGAAGTCAGTAAGGGGAACTTTGACACAGCCATTGCGCTCAGTTTTATCCTGCTTATTGTAACGTATGGAGTTGTTGCTACCCTGACTTATTGCCAGCAGAAGGACAAGCGTGAAGGTATATGAAACAGACTTTTGTTGAAATGGAAAAGATAAAAGTACATCGTGGTAACCGATTTGTGCTCAATATTGAACAGCTATCTGTGAACAAAGGGGAACTTATAGCTGTCGTGGGTCCCAATGGTGCAGGAAAGAGCACGCTGCTCAAGGTGCTTAACCTACTCATTCCTTATGATCAAGGAAGTCTTAAGTTGTTTGGCAATGATGTGCGGCAGCATGGTTTACTTCCTTTGCGTCGCCGCTGTTCGATGGTTTTTCAGGATTCTTTGTTGCTTGATGAGACGGTGTTTGATAATGTATCATTACCATTGAGATTGCGTGGGATGGACAAGCAGAAAATAAAGGAAAAGGTTCAAACTACGCTGGAGGCCTTTCATTGTTTGCACTTAGCCCAGCGGGAAGCTCAATGTCTGTCGGGCGGAGAAGCACAACGTGTTAGTTTAGCTCGATCACTTGTTTATAGTCCGGAGTTACTACTGCTTGATGAGTCTTTTGTTGCCCTTGATGCGTCGACAAGAGTATTGTTGTTAGCGGACTTAAAAAAATTAGCACGTTCTTTGGGTATTACGGTGCTACTTATTAGTCACAATTATAACGATGTTCTTTATTTTTCTGAACGCGTACTTGTTTTGTCCAAGGGGCAGATCATTCAAGAGGGGTGTCCGGAAATGGTTATGCGTCGGCCCGCAAATCAAGCTGTGGCGGAATTAACGGTTATGGATAATATTTTGTCTTGTAGTGTGGAAAAAGTAGGTGGCATTGTCGGTTCGCGGGTTACTCTAGCACAAGGAGTACAGTTTGATTATCCAGGGCCTGTTCCAACCGGTGTTACAGCTTGCTGTTTACCTGGGGATTCACTTTGTATTTTCGATTCTGTTCTGTCCGTACCTGTTGGTTGGACGACCTTTTCGGGAGTCGTTTGTCAGGTTGTGCCTGGTATTGGCGTATATCAAGTTACTGCAAAAGTGCGGGAAATTTTGTTTATTGTCAGAGTGCCGAGGGAACAAGCTACAAAGGGGATGCAGCCGGGACTTAATGTACAGATAGCTTTTCAACTAGAAGAAGTTCAGTTAGTATGAGAAGGTTGACTTCCTTTTGTCGTTGCTATATAATAAATTATACAAAAAAATAGTTTACCGCTCCAAAGGGGAGTAGCTTTCAAGGAAACTTGAAGTAAAGTCGTCATTCCGTGGCTTTTGCCGCCGGCTTTACTGACATAATAGTGTTTAGCCAGACCTTTGCCTTATGGCGATGGTCTGGCTATTTTTTGTTTTTTTAATGAGGGGGAATTGGAATTATGGTGGATTTTATGATGTATGCAAATAGTGAATGGCTTTTGGCACTTGGTGGGATTATTCTAATTGATTTGCTCCTTGGGGGTGATAATGCTGTTCTAATTGCTTTGGCAAGTAAAAATCTTACGCCTAAGCAACGAAAAAAAGTAGTTTTAATTGGCAGTATCGGTGCCATTGTTGCAAGAATTGTCCTCATTTTTATTGCTTCATTCCTGCTCAAAATTCCCTATCTTCAATTTTTAGGCGGAATTGCTTTGGTTTGGATTGCTGTGAATTTGGCGGGACAGGATAACAAAGACATGACGTCGCTGAAAGCGCAAGGTGTGGCTCAGGCAGTGAAAGCCATTTTAGTTGCTGATGTCATTATGAGTTTAGATAATGTTTTGGCCTTAGCTGCTCTATCGCAAACTGCTTCTGCCGGTCAATATGCTTTGATTATTTTGGGCGTTATGGTGAGTATTCCCATGATTGTTTTCGGGTCGCAAGTGTTAATGAAACTTATGGATCGTTATCCAGTTATTATCTATATTGGTACGGGTGTTTTAGGGTATGCGGCAGCTGAAATGATTATTAGTGACAAAGCGCTAGGACTCGCCGCTATACGTTATGAACTGTTAATAAAAGTAGGTTTGGCGCTTTCTGTCATCTTGCTGGGATATTTCAAGAAGCATGAAAAACTGAAGCTTATCCTTGAGAAATAAGCCGGACAGTCGTTTTGATGCATTGTCTTTGTTGAGATTTCGTCTTTTAAGCTATACCAGATTTGTTGATACAGTTCATGGACTTTTAATTATTGCAGTCACTTTTTGCGGTCACATTTCTTTTCAGGAAAAACATCCCCAATACAACTACAGGAATGCCAAACATAAAAATCAAGTCGATATACAGTATGTAGTATTCAATAATATTGAATACTACAACAGACTTAAGAATGTCTGTTTTTAAAGTGATCATGAATATTACTATAGCCATAGGAATAATGAGGACTTTGCGATTTTTAATTCCCAGAAGTTGTACCAAGCTCATTGTTGCCAAATGTAAGAACAGTGAAATTTTCATAAACATACCAATATTCCATGCGCCAACCATGAAAAATTCAATGCGTGTGATAAAATCATATATGTTAATTTGTTTTATAAAGAGGTAATAAGGGTCGAATGTTTTTTTTGAGAGCGTAAGTCCTAATCCTGCTAGCGTTGGAACGATGATTATAAGGGAAAATACGGTAATAATAATTATTGTCCAGATGATAATTGTATTGGTAGTCTTTGTTTTATTAATAGACGGAACCAGCATAGCAAGAACTATCATCTCGTTCATTTTGGCAGCGGTAATAAAGGCTAGGGAGTTGATCTCCCAAAAAGTGGAATCAGCTAATATTGGTAGAAATACTTTGAAATCCATTTCGGGTATTTGTAGTATTGCATAAAAAATAATAACGGCTAAAATTTGCGGGGTAAAAATTTCTGCCGATCGTGCAATACATTCCAAGCCCTTATATACGCCATAAGCACAAGCGGTTAATGCGAGGAATATGATGGCAAAATCCGGAGTTTCGGTAAAATTTATTGGCTTAAGAATGTTATCAAACAATGATAAATCAAGGGTAGCAATAAATAGAAAGAAAACGACATATAAAGCCCCTAGTATTTTACCGATCCGTTTACCCGTTATTATTGGTAAATACTCTATGAGCGTCAGATTAGCAAACTGCTTACTCAAAAATAATAAAGGAGCAATGAATATTGCAATATAAAACAGCGAAAGAATTTCTGTAATCCATACATCCTGGTTGGAGAAATGAAACCATAAGAGTACTATAGATATGCGACTCATGCTTAGTAAAAATATGACTTGCAGTGGTGATATTTTTTCTGAATTTGTCATCAATTGTTGTTGACCCCTTTTTATTCTTTCACAGGAAGCGATGATTTTCCTGTCTTTACTATCTTTGTTTGAACTTCCACTTCAATGGTTGCTTGTGAAAACAATTCATCCCAATTATTCTGCAGATTCTTCCATTCCTGAGGGTATTTGCGGTGGACAAGCTGGCCAAAGCCAAAAATATCAGACTTATATTCGGTTTGCACTTTTAGCAGGGTTTGTTCTGCTTCCTGTTTAATGACCTGAGAATTTTCCTGTTCCAACATTTCTATTGTAGCCGGATCTGTTAGTTGGAAGTTAGCAGTTTCTTCATCCAGCATGCCGATCATATTAATTTTTACTTTGATCTTTATATCATTACCATTAATCTCTACCTCAGTTTTTTTCCCAGCTTTTAATATCTCTACAGAGGCAGTCCCCTTACTATTAGGAGTAGGGGATACAACGATGCCACTGGTTACTTTGCCGGTTACCCAGTTGTAACCTCTCGTTTCATCGCCGTCAAGAAATCCGACTAATCTATCCTTGAGAAACACGGCTGCTCCTTCAGGACTTAATTCGTATTCATCATTCTGTCCTGCTCCGATTTTGGCCTTTTTTACTTTTCTTAGGACCGTAACAACGGGGTTTATCCCTTTGCCAGTATAGGTCTTTAAAAAATCTAAAACTTTGGAATCCACGCTTTTCGACAAGGATGTATGTTGCTTCAGTAAGTCTTCGATATAGCTTGAAGGAATAGTATTGATTCCACTGGCAATGGTCATAATATCGGCAGCGGAATCGTCTTTTATAATGACTAAATGCATGGACAATCTCATCTCCGGGCCGCGTAGAATCGCATCAAGATGCTCTGCCAACCCATTTCTGGCAACAGCTTCACTGAACAAAAATGCTTTGGTGTGCGCTACGAACAGCTTGCGGTCAAACCGTAACATAGAGCTGCGAAAGGTTTCTATAAGAGTCTGACCGTCGGATTGTACGTACTTGACGGGTATTTCATTTTTTTCACCACCACTCTTTCCGGACTTTTCAGGCTTAATGACCTCAAACGTAGTTTTAATGCCATTATTACCAGTGTCTACGCCTACTAAGCCGACAATTCCCAGGGTATTTAATTCACGACGATTCCAGCACCCTGTAAGAGGTAAAGCTAATACTAGCATTAAAGTGATTGCTACTATTCTTTTAAGTATCACCATTGGTTTTTCCCTTGCCTTTGCTGATTGTTTTTTTCAATAGCTTCTGGCCTTCTCTTCATCGTCCATAGGGGGAAGCGAAAAATAAAATCCTTAAATACGCTTTCATCAGAAGGTGCCAGCGTGGAAGTGTAGGGAACGCCACAGGAACGCAGTGAAACAGCGTGCATCACAGCGACGAAGATCCCACATACGATGCCGTATAGTCCCATTACGCTGCCTGCAATTAAGAAAAGAATCCGATAAATCATGACAGCTTCCGATAAGGCTGGTACAATAAAACCAGTAACTCCAGCAATGGCCGTAATGATAACCACGGGAGCACTTACGAGGCCGGCGTTTACCGCGCTTTCGCCAACAATGAGCGCGCCCACGATACTAATTGCTGATCCTACAGCCCGCGGGAGTCTGATGCCTGATTCGCGGAGTAACTCATAAAAGCCTAGCATTATAAACATTTCCGCTCCAGCCGGAAAGGGTATATCCGAGTTTGTGCCAGCCATACGTAATAGAAGTATCGTTGGAATCATTTCTTGATGAAAAGTCTGCAGAGCAACATAAAAGCTAGGTACAAATATACTAATAAGAAAAGCTGAAATTCGGAGGATTCTCCATGCCGTTGCGAGTAATGGTCGCATGTAGTAATCCTCACTGGTTTGCAGCGTTTCAATAAATAAATGGGGTATAGTAAGTACATGCGGGGTGCCATCGCAAAATATAGCTACCCGACCTTCAAGGATTTTGGCCGCAGCAATATCGGGTTTTTGGGTATTGCCAACAGTTGCCAGAACTGAAAATGGGCTATCTTCAATAAATTGCTCAATATAGCCTGTTTCTAGGATCGAATCTGTATCAATCTTATTTAATCGTCTTCTCACTTCACCTAATACTGACTGGTTTACAATGCCATCAATATAGGCAATAGCAACATTGGTTTTTGTCTGTTTGCCAAGGGTGATATTTTCAAATACTAAGTTGGGGCTCTTTATCTTCCGCCGCAATAAACTAGTATTTGTTCTGATATTCTCAATAAAACCTTCACGGGGTCCCCTAATTACAGTCTCAGTATCAGGCTCAGCTACTGCTCGTCTTTCCCATCCTTTGGAATCAATGAGCAGGGCAGTAGCTACTTTATCGACAAACATAACCGTATTACCATTTAATACATTATCAATAACTGTAGACATTGTCTTGGTTTCTGTTACGTTTGCTACTGCAATTAAATCTTTCAAAACTTTCGAATCCAAAAGTGTATTTGTTTGTAGTTCTTTCGATTTAATAATAAATGAATTTATAACGTCCCGACCCAAAATTTCCTTGTTAACTAATCCGTCAATATATACTATCAAGACTTTTACGCCGGAAAAAGTAGCAAATTCATAAAAGATAAGGTCGCTACTTTGTTTGAATGTCTCCTCAAAAAAAGTTTTATTGGCTGTTACGGTAGTAAAAACGCTTTTAGCTTTCTCATGTCTAAGTATTGCTATTAGCTGCGATATTTTGGCTGCGATTTCTTCACTCTCCATAATGAGTTGTTTAAGAGCATAAAGGTTCTTTTTGACCTTGAAAAGCGAAGCACCCGATATAGCAGTCGATATCTTATTTATATTTAGGCACTTTCGTCTTTTCATCAATCTGCACCACCTATAAACTACCTACAGTAAGTATTACACTATACTTTGGTTTTTACCCCTGTTTAGTGGCTAATATTTTGTTGGAAGTCAGTAGATACGTTGCGGCTAAAAGTGATATTGTTCATCCCGCCATGTATCAATTCTTTCAGCGTAGTCTATATCGTTCATTTTAATGACAGGCAGGTTAAATACTTTTTCGAATGTATAATGTATACATTCGAAAAAGTATTTACGGGCGCGGCAGAAAATTATATAATAAAGGCATGGAAAATTATAATTTAAAAAGTCAGATAAAAGCTTCCTATCGTACGCTACCTGGTATGATTACAGATATTCTTCGCGAGGCAATTCTTTCTGGAGAACTTAGTGGGGGAACTCAACTCAAGCAAGAGGAATTAGCATCGAAGTTTAGCGTAAGTATGAGTGCTTTGCGCGAAGCGTTAAAAAGTCTGGAAGCGGAGGGATTGGTAAGATTCTATCCTAACCGCGGGGCGATGGTTAGTGAGTTATCTGCGGATGAAGCACAGGAGATATTTGATATACGACTATTTTTGGAATTAGGGGCGCTGGAACTGGCTATTCCTAATTTAACTGACCTGGATTTGGCAGAGGCAGATGAGATTTTAAAAGAGGCAGATGAAGAAAGCCATATTGGACGCTGTGGCGAATTGAATTGGCAGTTTCATGAAACTCTGTATCAATCTGCAAATAGGCCCAAGTTACTTACATTAATTCAAAACATGCACAATAATGTTGAACGTTATATGCGTTTGTATTTGTCCACTCTGCATTTTCAGACAAAATCGCAAGAAGAGCATCGGGCGTTATTAAAGGCTTGCGCGCAAGGAAATATTAAGGTTGCTCAGAAATTATTACGTAAACATATGGCTGATGCGAGTAGTAAGGTGACAGGGTACTTAAGTCGTTAACTTTGATTAGTGTTGGTATTGCAACAGTGTTTATTTATTGCATATTTTCGAAAATCGAAAATATGATTACTAAGTCCACTATATCTTTTCTAGAGTATATATCAAAATGCGAGGAGGTACAAATATGTCTAGTAAACGAATTGAAGGTTTTAAGAAGTCGTACATTGATGCCAAGCCATCTATCAGTGTTCATCGTGCGGTGGCTTTTACGGCATCTTACAAGGAAACTGAAGGTGAATCAATCATTATACGGCGAGCAAAAGCATTTCAGGCCGTATGTAAGCGTATTCCAGTAACGATTTTTGATGATGAAATTATTGTTGGAGCCGTCGGTGAATTTCTGAAGTCGGGTGTTGTTTGTCCTGAATATTCCTGGAAATGGGTTGAAGAGGAAATGGACTCGTTTGAAAGTCGGGATCAGGACCCCTATCGCATTGATGCGGAGGCAAAAGATACCTTGCGTGAAGAAATTTTCCCTTACTGGAAAGGCAAGTCGCTGGAAGAAACTTTTCTATCTCGCCTTAATAAAGAAACAGCGAAAATTCTGGTTGATACCGGAATTATTGATAATGATTCCAAGTGGAGAAACGCAGTTGGCGAAATTACTGCCGATTATCAAGATATTGTTTTCAAAAAAGGTTTTGGGGGACTCAAAGCAGAGGCACTCAAGCATTTACAAGGTTTGGAACCGATTACTGCTGAAGCACTGGAAAAAATTGATTTTTACAACGCTTCCATTTTAGTTTGTGATGCAATTGTCACTCTGGCCCAGCGTTATTCGGATAAAGCAATGAAAATGGCACAAACGGAAACGGATGCTCGTCGAAAAGAAGAATTACTTGAAATTTCAAGAATTTGCCGGAAAGTGCCAGAACATCCGCCGGAGACTTTTTACGAGGCTATTCAGACGGTATGGTTTACCCAAATTGGTTCAATACTGTCCGAAAATTCCCTGGCATTAAATCTGGGCAGGTTCGATCAATATATGTATCCATGCTACGCTAATGATATAAAGTCAGGTACGATTACTAAAGACGATGCCCAAGAGTTGATTGAGGCACTTTGGATCAAGCTTTCTGAATGGGTATGGGCGATTTCTAGTAACACGGCTAAATTTTTTGCTGGTTATAATGCATTCCAAAATCTGACCGTAGGTGGCAGAACAAGAGAGGGTCGGGATGCAACAAATGATCTTTCTTACATGTGTCTGAAAGCAACGGAAAATGTAAAAACTCATCAGCCAGGTTTGAGTGTGCGGATTCATCCCGACAGTTCAGATGAATTTCTATTAGCAGTATGTAAATTGATTCGGGTCGGAACCGGTTTTCCTGCAGTGCACAATGACAAGGTTGGTTCGGCAATGCTGCTGGCGGAAGGACTGTCTCCCGAAGACGCACGTGACTGGAGCAATTGTGGCTGTGTAGTGCCGCATTTTAGAAAAATAGGCCAGTGGACATCAGCTGTTAATATTAATTTGGCCGCCGCGATCGAATATGCATTGAATGGTGGTAAAAGCCGCATTACGGGAAAAAATATGGGGCTTCCTGAAGTTCCTGGTTCTGAGTTTAAGAGCTATGATGAAGTAAAAACGGCTTTTTATAAACAACTTGCTTACCTGATAAAACACTCTGCTATTGGCTCAGTTACTCTTCAGCAAGTTCATGCCGAAATGGTGCCTCGACCTTATATTTCTATGCTTGTAGATGGATGCATGGAGAAGGGAAAAGATCTTAGTAAAGGCGGTGCTAAATACAATCTTTCACCAGTCTTTACCGGAATTGGGGTAGCTGATTCGGCCAACTCTTTGGCAGCAATTAAGAAACTAGTATTTGAGGACAAAAAGTATACTTTGGGAGAAATTGACAAAGCGTTAGCTGCTGACTGGAACGGTTACGAGGAAATGAGACAGGCAGTGCTTGCTTGTCCGAAGTATGGCAATGATGATGATTACGTTGACTCTATTGCTGTAGAAATAACTGACTTTTACTACAAAGAAGTACATTCCTATAAAGATTATTTCGGAACACCTTTTACTTCGGCATTTATGGGAATTTCCAATTATATTCCGTGCGGAAGTGTGATTGGTGCAACTCCGGATGGTAGAAAAGCCAAGACTCCGTTGACTGAAGGCGTTTCACCACATGCAGGTACTGATTTGACAAGTCCGACTGCCGCTATGCGTTCTGTTGCTAAGATCAATCATGATGTGCATTCTGGCGGTACATTGATGAATATGAAGTTTGCTCCTGATTTATTGAAATCCGATAGGAATCTGAAAAACTTGGCAGCTCTTATTAGAGCCTATTTTGCACTGGGTGCCTTTCATGTTCAATTTAACGTGATTTCCACTGAATTATTGAGAAAAGCCCAGGAACACCCGGAGGACTACAAAGATTTGCTTGTCAGAGTAGCCGGTTATAGCACACAATTTGTCAATCTGTCCCGTGAAGCTCAGAATGCGATCATTGAAAGAACTACCTATGAAACAATGTAAAGGAAATATATTTCAAATACAGCGCTGGTCGATTAATGACGGCGAAGGAGTTAGAAGTACTGTTTTTCTAAAAGGTTGTCCACTACGATGCAAATGGTGTGCCAATCCGGAGTCTTGGAATAAAAGGCCTGAAGTATTGTTTTTTCATGAAAAGTGTACGGATTGTCATCGTTGCTGTTCAGTTTGTAGTAACAACGCAATTATTATGGATAAAACTATCAATCGTTTTGATCGTGAAAAATGTTCTGGATGTGCTAAGTGCTGTCAAGTATGCCCAACAGGTGCTCGAAAGCTGATAGGTTCCACAGTGACTGTTGAAGAGGTTCTAAAAGTAATCAAAAGAGACGCTGTTTTTTATCGGGAGTCTGGTGGCGGGGTGACATTTTCCGGTGGTGAACCATTTGCTCAGCCAGAGTTTTTACGACAACTGGTGTTTGCCTGTAGCCAACTGGGCTTAAATACTGCCGTTGAAACGAGTGGTTATTTTGACTGGATGCAAGTAAAAGACATTTTTGAGCTTTTAGATTGCGTTTTTATTGATATCAAGCATATGGACGATGCTGTGCATAAAAAAATGACGGGAGTTAGTAACCTCAGAATTTTAGAGAATATTACACTGATATCCCGTATGCATCCGAAGGTGATCGTCCGCGTTCCACTGATTGACGAAGTGAATGCCAATAAAGAAAATATTCAAAAGATGTGTGAGTTTCTTAAAGGCAGTACACAAGTGAAAGATGTCGAATTGCTTCCTTATCATGATTTTGGTGAGTCAAAATACAGTGCTATTGGGGCTTGTAGTCAGACTTTCACAACTCCTCAAACTGAAAAAATTGAAGATATAAAAAAAATAATATTAGCCTATGGTTTACGTAATGTAGATTTTAAGTAGCTTGATGATATCGATTACTAGTTTTCGAAAAGTAGGATTTCTGGTTATTTAGTTGATAAAGAAAAGGCGCTTTAAATGAAGAATATAGGGAAACATCTTCGTTTGAAGCGCCTTTTATTACTCTGCAAAATTAACAGAATAAATACAACCTTTTTAATACTGCCAATAATCTATGGATTCCCATATTGGTGCTCAAAAATAACTTAGAGTTCCAATTATGTATTCAATAAATAAGAGGAGGATAACGATGAATAACAAAAAACAGCAAGCGTTTCAGTTTGTAGACGACCATTGTGAGGAAATGGTATCACTGTGGAAGGAGGTTGTTTCGATGGAGGGTGGCCCGCACGAAAAGCAAGGAATTGATGTAGTTGCCGCTCGCTTTAAAAAGATACTTGATGATGAAGGTGCCAATTCCCATCTAGTTGAGTTCGAAAAAGCTGGCAGTATGTTGATTGCAGAGATCGGTAAAAATCGTCCTAAGCCCGGCGTAATTTTTATGGGGCACATGGATACTGCTCGTCCTGCGGGTGCAATCGCCGAGCATCCTTTTACTATTAAGGATGGCATCGCTTACGGGCCAGGCGTTCTCGACATGAAGGGTGGTATTGTGGCTGCTCTTTATGCGATGAAAGCATTGAATTTTGTTGGCTATGACTCGCGTTCTATTAAAGTTCTTTTGGCTGGGGATGAGGAGGTCTTACACGCCAATTCTAATGCACCTGAAATATTTATTGACGAGGCAAGAGGCTATGCGGCGGCATTTAATATGGAGACAGGCTTTGTAGACGATGGAATTGTTGTCGGGCGTAAGGGAGTAGCACGGATCATGCTGGAAGTAAAAGGAATTTCCGCGCATGCAGGTAACGATCCGGAAAACGGCAGGAGTGCAATTCTGGAAATTGCACACAAGATTATCGCCGTTCAAAACTTAACTGATTTGGAAAAAGGCATTACTTTTAATGTAGGGGTAATGCAAGGGGGTACGACATCAACGTCTGTTCCTGATTATGCAAAAATTTTTATTGATGTGCGCTATAAAAATCCAGATGACTTACCGGAAATTATTAAGCAAGTCGAAAAAGTTGCAGACAAAATCTATATTGAAGGCACGACCACTCATGTTGCTTTTATGGATGGTATAAAGCCAATGAAAACAACGGACGGCGTCAAACAATTGTTTGAGATAGTAAAAAAAGCTTCTGAAGAAAACGGTTTTGGAACGCCTTATGAAAAGTTGGTGGGCGGTGGCTCTGATTCAGCTTATACCGTATTAGCAGGCGTGCCAACGGTATGTGCGATGGGAGTAAAAGGGGGGAGAAATCATAGTCCGGAAGAATATGCGGTTGTAGAAAGTCTATTTGAAAGAGCTAAATTATTGGTCGCCTCTGTGCTAAAGTTGGACTAGCTTGGTGAGAAAAAAACTATGAGTTAATGGGGGGAAAATCAATGGCAGAGACAAATCAAAAGGAATATAAAGTAACTTGGAAAGGCTGGTTATCGCTAACTATTCTGGTAATCTCTTTATCTGGAATTTTTACCAATGCCAATGCTCCGTGGAAAGCCCTGGATTTTATGGTTCTCACAGGTAATTTTGGTGAAGTGGCAAAAGGAATTATTTTTACGGGTAAAGGAGGTATAGGAGCGAAGGATGGATTTATGTTTGCCCTAACATTGTTTCCGACAGTCATGTTTGCATTGGGGTGTATTCAAGTTGCTGAATCACTGGGCGCATTGCGAGCAGCTGAAAAAATATTTCATCCTTTGTTACGGCCCTTGTTGGGTATTCCTGGCGTAAGTGGATTAGCCTTTGTCAGTTCTTTTACGAGTACGGATGTTGGGGCGGTTATGACGAAGGAATTGGTTGACGAGAAATTGATGACCGACAATGAGCGGACGATTTTTGCAGCTTACCAGTTTGCCGGATCGGCCGTTATCGTCAACACTTTCGGGACAGGGGGGCCATTACTTCCCATTACTGTCTTGCCTGTGGGTATTATTATTTTGTTGATTGTTATTGCTAAAATTATTGGCGCAAATATGGTTCGACTGTATTTAAAATGGTATTTGGCTAAAAATGCGGTAGTTGGAGGTAGCAAGAATGGCTGAGCAAAGTAACGGAACGTTAACCTTGCAGGTAAAACCGAGTATGATCGATGAGTTTGTTAAGGGAGCAAAAAAGGGGTTTTATGTTGCTGTAGAAAATATTACTCCGGCTATGGTATTAGCTTATGCTCTGATCTTGTTTTTAAATATTATTGGCGTTATGCCTATTTTGGCTAAATTGCTAGGACCAATCATGGCTGTGTTTGGTTTGCCTGGCGAAGCCATGGTCGTTTTGACTGCTGCTTTTTTTGCTAAAGCGGCAGGGTGTGCGACAGCGGCAACACTTTATTCACAAGGCGTAATTACTGCCACTCAGGCAACTATTTTATTTCCAGCCTGTATCACGATGGGAACGCTTGTTGGCAATTTCGTGCGTGTGGTCATGGTGTCGCAAACCAATATAAAGTGGCAGCCGCTGCTATTATGCAGTGCTCTTGTTGATGCGGCAGTTGTTATGTGGCTGACTCGATTTGCCTTATTTATCATGGGAGTCAGTTAATTTAGAAAGTAAATTACAATAAGTGTCTGCAGATATATGCGAGAAAAATATGACTGCCATGGTCAGTGGCTTTTGGTGTTAAGTCTATTGTATATCGGCTGACGAAAGATGTATGTGATATTTCGGGTAATTAATCAACATTAGATTCGATTTAACCAGGAGGCTTTTAAAAAATGATGAAAAGAAAAATGAAGACGATGGACGGAAACACAGCAGCAGCTCATATCGCTTATGCTTTTACAGATGTAGCCGCTATTTTCCCGATTACGCCGTCATCCAATATGGCAGAAAGCACGGATGAATGGGCAGCTCAAGGCAGAAAAAATATCTTTGGGCAAACCGTGCAGGTTGTAGAAATGCAGTCAGAAGGCGGTGCAGCCGGTGCGGTACACGGTTCACTGCAGGCCGGAGCCTTGACAACGACCTATACAGCCTCACAAGGGCTGCTATTAATGATTCCCAATATGTATAAAATTGCCGGAGAACTTTTGCCAGGCGTATTTCATGTCAGTGCCAGAGTCGTGGGTGCCAATGCCATCAGCATTTTTGGCGATCATTCAGATGTTATGGCCACAAGGCAAACAGGATTTGCCCTGTTGGCTGAAAGCAGTGTTCAGCAAGTCATGGATTTATCCGCTGTGGCTCATTTGTCCGCAATCAAAGGAAGAGTTCCGTTTCTTAACTTCTTTGACGGCTTCCGGACTTCCCATGAGATACAAAAAATTGAGACACTCGAGTACGATGAATTAGCGCAATTAGTTGACCAAGATGCACTCGACGAATTCCGCAGGAGAGGTTTAAACCCGGATCATCCCGTATTACGGGGAACCGTCCAAAATTCCGATATTCACTTCCAGCAAAGAGAAGTAACCAATCGGTATTATCAAGCTCTTCCCGACATCGTAGAAAACTATATGCGTGAAATTACCAAGCTTACCGGCCGGGAATATCATCTCTTCAATTATTACGGGGCGAAAGATGCCGATAGAATGATCATTGCCATGGGTTCCATGTGTGAGGCCATTGAAGAAATGGTCGATCACTTAAATGCTAAAGGGGAAAAAGTCGGACTGCTCAATGTTCATCTGTACAGACCCTTCTCCATTGAACACTTCTTTAAATATATTCCTAAAACAGTAAAAAAGATTGCCGTGTTAGATAGAACCAAAGAGATGGGATCCTTAGCTGAGCCTTTATATTTGGATGTAAAAACAGCCTTTTATAATAATAGCGAGTGGCATCCCGTCATTGTGGGTGGCCGCTGCGGTGTCGGTGGGAAAGATATTGTTCCCGGACATATTCAAGCCGTGTATGAAAACCTTAAACAGCAGCAGCCCAAAGATCATTTTACCGTAGGAATCATCGATGATGTAAATAATACCTCGCTGCCTTTTGGCCAAGATATTGATACAACGCCAGTCGAAACGAAAGCCTGCAAATTCTGGGGCCTCGGTTCAGATGGAACAGTGGGAGCCAATAAGAGCGCCATCAAAATTATCGGCGATCATACCGACATGTATGCTCAGGCATATTTTTCCTATGATTCCAAAAAATCCGGTGGCGTGACGATCTCCCACCTGCGGTTTGGTAAACAGCCCATTCGATCGCCCTATCTTATCAATAAGGCCGATTTTATCGCCTGTCACAACCAGTCTTATGTAGATAAATACAATGTATTAGAAGGCTTAAAGCCGGGCGGTAGTTTTCTGCTCAATTGTACATGGAGTGAGCAGGAACTAGAGGATAACTTGCCTGCAACTATGAAACGTTACATCTTCGAAAATCATATCAACTTTTACACAATAGACGCCGTAGGTATTGCTCAGAAAATAGGTCTTGGCGGCAGGATCAATATGATTATGCAATCCGCTTTCTTTAAAATTGCCCAGATTATTCCCGTGGAAGAAGCCACTAACTATCTAAAAGAAGCCGTCGTCAAATCATACGGCAAAAAAGGTGAAAAAGTTGTTGCCATGAACAACGCCGCCATTGACACAGGCGTAAATTCCAGCGTGAAAATCCTTATTCCTGATTCATGGAAAAATGCCCAACAGCAAGAAGAACCGGCTAAGAAAGTTCCGGAATTCATTAAAAATATTCTCAATCCAGTGAACCGTCAAGAAGGGGATAAGCTGCCTGTAAGCGCCTTCACTTGTGTGGAAGATGGCACTTTCCCCGTGGGTACTGCAGCTTATGAAAAACGCGGTATTGCCATCAACGTGCCTGAATGGCAAAGTGCTAAATGCATTCAGTGTAACCAATGCGCCTATGTTTGCCCGCATGCTACCATCAGACCTGTGCTTGTCAATGAAGAAGAACTGAGAAATGCTCCTGAAGGATTTACTGCTAAAGCGGCTGTTGGTGCTAAAAATGTAAACTTCAGAATGGCACTTTCTCCGCTTGATTGTACGGGTTGTGGAAATTGCGCCCAAGTTTGTCCAGCTAAGGAGAAAGCCTTAGTGATGAAACCACTTGCTACGCAAATCAACCAAGTTGAGCTTTGGGATTATGCGATGAACTTATCTCACAAAGAAAATCCAATGAACAAAAAAACAGTAAAAGGCAGCCAGTTTGAGCAACCGTTGCTAGAGTTCTCAGGCGCTTGTGCAGGTTGCGGAGAAACTCCGTATGCTAAACTGGTGACGCAATTGTTTGGCGATCGAATGATGGTGGCCAACGCTACGGGTTGTTCTTCCGTTTGGGCAGGCAGTGCGCCGTCTGTACCTTATACCAAAAATCATCGGGGTCATGGTCCGGCTTGGGGAAATTCTTTATTTGAAGATAACGCTGAATTTGGTCTAGGCATGTTCTTAGGTGTAAAGCAAGTAAGAAACAAAGTGGCCATGGATATTGAGAAAGCGACTCAATTGAATTTTGGGGAAAAATTTAAAATAGCCAGTGAAGAATGGTTAGTTAATAAAGATTTAGGTGAGGGTACACGGGATAGGGCGGACAAGCTGATAGAGGTTCTGGAAGAGGTTAAAGGTAATGAGCCGCTTTTGAATGAAATCTATAAAAATAAAGACTTTTTGGTGAAGAGATCACAATGGATATTCGGTGGCGACGGATGGGCTTACGACATCGGATTCGGCGGATTAGACCATGTACTGGCTTCCGGAGAGAACGTAAATGTTTTAGTGCTTGATACGGAAGTATACTCCAATACAGGCGGGCAGTCTTCGAAGGCTACTCCGGCAGCAGCGATTGCCAAATTTGCAGCTAGCGGAAAACGCACCAAGAAAAAGGACCTTGGAATGATAGCCATGAGCTATGGCTATATCTACGTAGCACAAATTGCCATGGGGGCTGACAAGAATCAAACGCTCAAAGCCATTGCAGAAGCCGAGGCCTATCCAGGACCCTCCTTGATTATTGCATACGCGCCTTGTATTAATCATGGTCTGAAAACGGGGATGGGTTGCAGTCAATTGGAGGCCAAACACGCTGTGGATAGTGGATATTGGGGACTTTATCGGTACAATCCTCAAAGCAAAGATGTGGGCCAGAATCCTTTTACGATGGATTCGAAAGAACCCACTATGGATTTTAAGGAATTCCTTATGGGTGAAGTACGTTACTCGTCGTTGAAGAAGCAATTTCCCACCATGGCTGATGCTTTATTTGAAAAAACCGAACAGGATGCCAAGGAACGGTTAGAAAAATACAAGCTCTTGGCTGAGCAATAAAGTACAGTAAACAAGTGGTGTCAGCAAAAGAATAGTGGTTTACAGATGTGCCAGAAGCTTGTGGTAAGATTAGTTGGAAAATAAAAGGATATTTATAGGAGGAAATTATTTATGAAAAGCGTTGTTAATACGGATAAAGCGCCTGCGGCGATAGGTCCTTATTCTCAAGCAATAAAAGCGGGTAGCTTCATGTTTATTTCCGGTCAAATACCCGTTGATCCCACCACCGGAACCGTAGTGTCCGGCGGTGTTGCGGAACAGACAAAACAGGCTTTAGATAATCTTACAGCTATTCTGAGAAGCGAAAATCTAGGGTTGGAGAATGTTGTAAAAACAACAGTATTTCTTATAGACCTGAATGATTTCCAAACAGTTAACCAAGTTTATGGAGAATATTTTTCACAAGATGCTCCGGCTAGGTGCTGTGTCCAGATAGCTAGGTTGCCTAAAGACGTTTCTGTTGAAATTGAAGCTATTGCTTATCTATAATTCTGAGAATGATTGCTCATATGCATATATGAGCAATCATTCTTATCTTTACAGGTTGGGTATACTCGCGTGTAAGTCGAAAAGTACAGGGGGTATTGCAACTCAATCTATTACCAAGATGGAATAACCTTAAATCAGGTTGGCAAAAAAATTTCTATCCTTGGTAAAGGCTAAATGGCAATACGATATGATAATATATTCTATAATAAAATTGAATCGAAGGGGATTTTGTATTGAAACCACTTGAAGGAATTTGCGTATTAGATTTAAGTCGGGTTTTAGCTGGGCCATACACTTCCATGATGCTTGCCGACTTTGGAGCAGATGTTATCAAAATTGAAACGCCGGAAGTAGGGGATGATTCCAGGGCTTTTGGTCCCTTTGTGAATAAAGAAAGTGCTTATTTTATGAGCTTAAACCGAGGAAAGCGGTCTATGACTTTAAATCTAAAATTATCTGAAGGACAGGAAATTTTTAAAGAAATGGTAAAAAAGGCTGATGTTGTACTTGAAAACTATCGGCCAGGAGTAATGGAAAAATTCGGTCTCGGTTATGAAGTGCTACAAGAGATCAATCCGAGGATCATATATGCCGCTTGTTCCGGTTTTGGACATAGCGGGCCTTATATGAAAAAACCGGCTTATGACGTCATCGTGCAAGGTTTGGGCGGAATCATGAGTATTACTGGTCAAGAGGGTGGTGAGCCAACGCGGGTCGGTGCTTCAGTCGGCGATATCACCGCGGGATTGTTTACTGCCACTGGCATATTAACGGCATTATACAGTCGAGCAATAACAGGTAAAGGGCAAAAAGTGGATGTAGCCATGCTAGATTGCCAAGTAGCGATATTAGAAAATGCTATATCAAGGTACTTAGTCTCAGGAACAGTGCCTAGCCCTATTGGTAATCGTCATCCATCAATTACCCCCTTCGAAGCTTTTCGCGCCCAAGACGGGTATATCATCATTGCCATTGGCAATGATAGACTCTGGGCGAAATTTTGCCAGTTAATTAAGCGCGAAGACCTTGTTACTGATGAGCATTTTGTAGCCAATGCCGATAGAACTAAAAATCAAAAACAACTGAAATCGATACTTGACGGAGAATTTCCAGCCAAAACTGTAGCCGAATGGATTGAGGTCTTGGATGGCGCAGGTATTCCTTGCGGTCCCATCAACACAGTTGATCAGGTGATAGCAGATCCGCAGGTTCAAGCAAGGAATATGATCGTAGAAATAGATCATCCTGTAGCTGGACGCTTAAAAATGCCTGGATTGCCGATTAAACTTTCCGCTACTCCTGGTGCAGTTGAAACTCCAGCACCGTTATTAGGGCAGCATACAGAAGAGATCTTACAAGAATTCCTGGGAATGAGCACTCAACAATTAGCTGACCTTCGAGCTAAAAAAGTAATTTAAATAAATTATTAAACCGTTGTGTTTAAATTATCGGAGGTGAATTCATGTCCAAAAATAGTTTTGGCTTCAACATAGCAAGTATCCGCATGCGTTTATTGCTTGTTATGCTGTCTATTATGTTGATTTCATTGAGCGTATTGACTGGGGTAAGCTATTATTTTTCAAAACAGGCGCTTTCTAAAAGCGTTGATGAGGTTGCCGCGGCAATAGGTACAGACTATGCTAATCGCGTGCAAGCTTCTACTGATGAAATTATAATATTTGTACAAGAATTGGCCAATAATCCTTATATTCGAAACGGCAATGATCGGCAGCAGATTGTCAATACTTTGGCAGACGGAATTAAGCGCAATAACAAATTTACAGGCCTTAATTATGGAGATTTAAGCGGGAACGTGCTACGGTCGCAAGGTGATACTGTATATATCGGTGATCGCGAGTACTACAAAAAAGCCGTTCAGACAAGGAAAATCGCCATATCAGATCCGCTTGTTGCAAAAGGCACGGGAAAAATATCGTTGGCAATTGCGGTGCCCGTAGTAGTAAATGGGAACTTGACGGGTGTACTGCAGGCTACTGTACCGCTTGATAGTTTAAATGATATGGTAAAGGATATCAAATTCAAAGACAGTGGCTATGGAGTCATCGCTGCTAAATCAGGTATGATTATTGCTAATACCCAGTATCCTGAATTAAATGGGAAACTGAACCTGACGGAAAAGAAGATTGAACCAGAACTAAAACTTGGTGTTAATGAATTTGACGACAATTTAATATCACTTTTTAAAGCGGCTGTTGAAAGCGGAAAACAGGTAAAGGGCATACATACGTTTATAAACAAAGATATTCCTATGGTTAGCGTATTTACACCGATTGACCTTCCTGGCAATCAGCGTTGGATTATGATGATTACAGCTCCCGTAACGGAAGCTACTCGTGAAACGGGGATCTTGAGTCTTATCCTGTTTGCAGCTTCGATAGTGTGTATATTATTAGGAGCAATTGCGGTTGTGATATTCAGCG
Organism: Pelorhabdus rhamnosifermentans; assembly: GCF_018835585.1. Taxonomy (NCBI): domain Bacteria; kingdom Bacillati; phylum Bacillota; class Negativicutes; order Selenomonadales; family Sporomusaceae; genus Pelorhabdus; species Pelorhabdus rhamnosifermentans. The sequence continues at coordinate 5,997 of NZ_JAHGVE010000016.1, read as the reverse complement.
CTAAATTTACTCAGCCGATAACTAAAATTCGGGATGAATCAATTCTCTTAGCTGAAGGCGATTTAAGGCTGAGAAAAATTAATGTTCATTCCCAGGATGAAGTCGGACAATTGGCTGAATCCTTTGGTCAAATGGCGGATAGACTGCGCAAATTAGTTATGCAAGTTCAAGCTAAAGCGGAAACCGTTGCAGCCTCTAGCGAAGAGATGACTGCAAGTGCACAACAGTGTGCTGACGTAACCAATCAAGTTGCCGGAGCTGTTTGCCGTATTGCCGAAGGCTCGGATTTGCAGGCAAACGCAGTGGATAGTATGGCAGGTATTGTGCAGCAAATGTCGGCAGGTATCGAGCGCATTGTCATCACAGGCAGGGAGATAGCGGTTATCGCTGAGAATACGGCTAAGTCTACGGCAGAGGGACGCCAGACTATTGAACAAGCCAGAGAACAGATGGGGGCTATTGGCGCGGGTTCCGAAACGGTTCAAAATACGATTGGCAATCTGGCGCAAGGGTCGCGTGAAATTAGGGAAATTGTCACTTTGATTTCCGCTATTGCTGGACAGACCAATCTGTTGGCTCTTAACGCTGCAATTGAGGCTGCCAGAGCAGGAGAAGCAGGTCGGGGGTTTGCCGTAGTAGCTGAGGAAGTGCGAAAATTGGCGGAAGAGTCCAATCAAGCAGCCCAAAAAATCGCGGGATTGATTCAGAAAAATGAGGTGGACATGGATCAAGCTATTGTTGTTACCCAAGATAGCACTAACGGTGTTAAGACAGGGATTGAAGTGGTTGAATCAGCTGGGAATACTTTTAAATCTATTGCTGATGCCGTAGAAAGCCTATCAACGCAAATTCATGGCATCATGGAAGCGATTGATCTGATTGCGGCAGGAAGCCAAGGGCTAGTTTCTTCTGTACAAAACGTTGATAAGGTTGCCAAAGAAAATGCCACCGAGACACAAAGCGTTTCGGCGGCGACTGAAGAGCAGTCTGCTTCTATGCAGGAAATTGCTGCTTCAAGTAAAGTATTGGCAGATACAGCAGCCGCTCTTCAGTCAGCCGTGACGAACTTTAAAGTATAATAACACAGCGCAAATGACACCGATGAGGTCAGTTTATGAGTTTGGGCAATAGTTTTTAAATAAATGTAACAGTAAGGATTAAGTGAGGGCTGTCCAGGTTTAGATAGGGGCTAAAAAGATACCTCAACCCTTTTCAGCATAAAGAGTTGAGGTTTATTTTTTTTTTTAGCTTAAATCAATATGGAAATTATTATCTGTGTCTTCAATTATATAAACCGCCGCCTGTAAGTTATATTTAAATTTAACTTTATCTCCATTGGTTGATTTACCAATTATGGCAAGAATATGCGGCCAAACAATCGTACCTTCCTGAATTTCTGGAATATCTTTCTTTAAGTCGCAGGTTCTATTTTGCCCAGTAGGAAAATTGCCGGAGTTCCATTTGGAAACCCTCGTTTGACTGCTATTATCCAAGTAACAAATTTGAAATTTCACAGCAAAACCACTATTATTAACGCACGTAATTTTTTGCGCTTCTTTCATAGCCACCCTTCTTTCGTTAGTGTTGGTATACTATTATATGTACTATAAACAAGTTATGTGAAGAGGAGGTGAGGTGACGAAGCGTTTCAGAAAGCAGCGAGGGAGAGTATTTTTGTAGTGAAGGATGCTGCTTTAGTTGACGTGTCATTGGCGACGTTAATTGTGTCAAATTTATAACAAAAAATAATGTCAACGGTTCAAAATCCGCTGACATTATTTCCATTTCAATGGTAACTTGGCAATTTACTAAATGCCAAAGGATATATATTTGATAAGAAAACGTACAGGAAAAACAGAAGTTAGTGGCGTGACTTTTTCGTGACTTCATCTTTTAAGTTATACCAAATTTGTTGATATAGTTCATTATAATGGATAGTCGTACGGATATTGGCAATTTCGCGGGGCCGAGGTAAGTCTACGGCAATCGTCGCTTTGATTTTTCCAGGATGTGCAGTCATGATGACAATACGGTCACCGAGGCAGAGGGCCTCATCAATACTATGGGTGATAAAAACCGTCGTTTTTTTAGTTTGCTCCCAAATTTTCAGCACTTCCTGTTGAAGAATCATGCGATTTTGTTCATCAAGAGAACCAAAAGGTTCATCCATAAGTAAAATTTCCGGGTCGTTAGCAAAAGCCCGGGCTACACTGACCCGTTGTTTCATACCGCCTGATAATTGATGGGGATAGGCGTTGGCAAACTGTTCAAGTCCAATCTTCTGAATATAATAGTTCGCAAGCTCTTTTCGCTGTTGTTTGGGGATATTGCGCATTTTTAGGCCATATTCCACATTCTCCGTTACAGTCAGCCAGGGAAAAATAGATTGTTCCTGGAAAACCATAGAATTGATTGGCCGACAAGAGGAGGAAGGGACGATCTCCATTCTACCGCCTGTAGCCGTATCAAGACCTGCTAAAATGCGTAGGAGTGTTGTTTTTCCACAGCCACTTGGTCCGACAATGACACAAAACTCGCCGCAGTCAATTGTAAGACTGATTTTATCTAAGGCCGTAATTGCGCCGTCTGCAACAGTAAATGTTTTTTCAAGGTTTGTTAACACAATACTTTGTTTTGTTTGTTCCAAGAACAGCACCTCCTTTTGTTACGGCTGTTGTTTCCAAGGTAAGACCCATGCTTCGATTCGGTCTAGTAACAGAGTAAAAATATAGCCGAGTACAGATAACATGATAAGTGCCACAAACATAGGTTCAATGTCGAACATGTCATAGGAGCGCCAGATCATCCAGCCTACTCCGGCTTTGGATGCTGACATTTCTGCTGCTACAATCAAGATGAGCGCCATTCCCATCCCGAGTTTTAGACCGGCAAAAATCATGGGAAGGGCACCAGGTAAGGCCACGGTTAAGTAAAAATTTTTGCGGCTGGCACCAAAGTTTTTGGCTACATCAAGATAAATTTTATCAATATTGAGTACACCGGCCATTGTGTTAATGACGACGAGATAGAACACACCGATAGCAATAGTAAATATTTTTGAGGTTTCACCAATACCGAAAACAAGTAAGATAAGCGGCATAATGGCGAGTTTGGGAATGGGGTAAGTTGCCGCAATCATGGGCTCAATGGCAGAACGCACAAAAGGTGACAGTCCCATACTAATGCCTAACAGAATGCCAGGAACTGTACCGGCAATGAAGCCGATGAGGACGCGCTGTACGCTGATATAGGTATTGTAAAGCAAGTCACCTGATAATAACAGTGGAATGAAAGCCTTGAGAATGAGCGTGGGGCTGGAGAATAAGCGAATGTCAATGAAGTGCAGGCGGGCTAAAGCCTCCCAGATGATTAATAGGCTCAGTGGAGACAGAATGGATAACAACGTAAGTAAACGATGGTAGGGAGATTTTGCAGTCATTTTTGGTCCTCCCTTGCTTAATAGTTACCTAAAATTTGCAAGGCAAAATCAACATATCGATTATCTACAGCATCGTTGATGGAAATATTTTTAACGAGATTGTGTTGTTCGTACCAGTCTAAATCCATTTGAATGCCTTTCATCCGTACATAGCCATTGGGGTTTAGACCTGTTGGAAACATCTTTTCATATAAATTCGGATCTTTAATAACGGAATATTTGCAGAGTATGTCGATTGTTTCTTGTTTGTGAATATCTTTAAAAAAGGCATCGTTGTAGTCCCGCAATGATTTAACGTAGGCAGTCATAAAACGGTTGGCGACGTCATTTTGCTGAACGAGACTAGTACCAAAGACAAGTAAGGCTGTTTGGGCGTCGGGATCATAATCAGCTGGATCTTTCCAGGGGGCGAGTATATTCTTCGCTATTCCTTGTGCAATAAATGGTTCAATAACCATGGCGGCATCAATGCTTTTGTTTGACAAAGACACAAGCATATCACTAAACGAGCGAATCACTTGTATATCCACATCATTTGTGGACAGTCCAGCTTTGGCTAGTACACGGTCTGCGGAAATTTCATCAAGTGAAGCTGTGCCGACAATGGCGATTTTCTTTCCTTTTAAATCAGTATAATCCTTAATGGTATTCACAAGATCCTGCCGAATGACCAAGCGGTAATAACCGCTACCAGGGATATTGATACCCTTGTCCGCGACGATTTTAATCGGGATGTTGCGTGACATGGCATTAAACAGTCCCGATGCAGTGACTGTTGCTCCTACGTCAAGCTGACTGGCTGCTAACTGATTAATCATTTCTTGACCTGAATTAAACTGGACAGGTTCGATTTGTATACCCAAATCCTGATAATATCCCTTAGCCATACCAATTAGGATACCTGCATCGGAAATGACTTGTTTCATGCCAACTTTTACAACGACTGGACTCGCAAGAGGACTTAAGGTCGGTGCCCATGCAGGTCCCTCAGATATTTGATTACGAACAGCTGGTGTAGATGTACAGGCTGCTAAAATAAATATAAGCATGAGAATGACACTAATTAAACTATAAGCTTTTTTTTGACTCATAACTATTCCTCCTGGCTGTTTTTTAGCTACTTTATAAGTATTCGGAAAGAATTGAATTGGTTCCCGACTTAGGAGGTTTTTCATAATCAGTGGCGAACTTATAAAATTGCGACTTAATACCTAAAGACTTAATACCTAAAAATAATTGCTTACCATGCGAAATAAAAGAGGAAATTAATATGCCTAGTAAAGAAGAATTGATTGCTTGGCCATTTTTGAAGCAGTTGTCAAAGAATGTGCTGGGATTTGAATTAGATTTATCTGTTAAAGAAGAAGGTACTAAGACAGTATTGTTTACCTATACTTTGCAGGAAAAACGTTGTCAGTTCATTGCTTTTTATGATGAAGCAACAAGAGATTTTATGGTGCGTATTATTATTGGATTGACTGAGTATAATGATGTCGGCTACATTGTGACTGACGTAGAAGTGTTTGAGAAGTTGATCAAGGAACGAATGACAGAAACACTTCATAAGCTATCTGTTTATGAATCACATCATATGGAAAGTATTTTATTGAATACAGGTATTACTACTTGGCAGTATGGTTTGGACTTGCCACAAAAAATTAGGCAGTTTGAACTTTTTATTCGTCCTAGTGAACCAATCAAAATGATTAATGGTTCTTATATTGTATTAGATTATAGCTGTTTTGAAGAAGAAAGTAATTTGCTTATTTATTATAATATTTATCGTGATGAATATTTTGGCGAAATTAGGCTTCGGCGTACTCCGGAAATGACTTTTGATTTCGATGCTAAGACACTAAAAGAGCTTGAAGAAAATCTGAAAAATTACTTAGAATCTACAATTATACAATTGGAATCACGATTGCTTGAACATTAAAATAGTTTTTTGAGAAGGCAGGTGCCGGGATTGGCTAAAATTCTTGTCTGTGATGATTCGGCTTTTATGCGCATGATGTTAAAAAAGGTATTGGTAGATGGCGGTCATGAAATTGTTGGCGAAGCCGGAGACGGTATGCAGGCTGTACAATTATTCCGCCAATTGAAACCGGATATTACAACAATGGATATTACCATGCCTAAATTAAATGGCGTAGAAGCTGTTAAATTGATTCATAAGGAAGATTCTATTGCGCGGATTGTTATGGTAACTGCCATTGGGCAGCAGGCCATCATAAATGATGCCTTGGAAGCAGGTGCATCAGATTTTTTGTTGAAACCTTTTGAGAATACCGCTGTCTTAAGTACAATTGAAAAGCTAATAAAATAATACGATTTTACTTGACTTATTATGAAAATTTGTTATAATAATATTTGCTGTTCTAAGTCATTATTTAACAGATTTCTTGATAGGCTTTTAGGTACAAAGAAGAAAACTGTTGACATAGTAAGCTAAAAGTAATATACTATTAAAGTAACTTATTGAGTGGCCCGGTAGTTTAGTTGGTTAGAATGCCGCCCTGTCACGGCGGAGGTCGTCGGTTCAAGTCCGATCCGGGTCG